>JAGPDM010000019.1 GCA_018057585.1 Candidatus Saccharimonadota bacterium | reverse complement strand
TTATGTATGGTGCTATTAATTCGTAGCCCACAAGTCCCGCGACTACAGACTCTCCTCGATCAGCTTTATTTGGATTAGCTACTTTACGCCAGGCAGTAAACATATCTGTGCTATCAGTCTCGGCATGATAGCCCTCAGCAATACTACCAATCCCATCTAGAATTTTATCAGCCTCTTTCCTTGCAGTCTCCAGCAGGTTCTGAGGGTTTAGTCCAAATAATATAGACGTACTAACTGCACCATTAATAATCTGGTGGATACCTGCACTTAGGGCTTCTCGCCGTTTTTCTACAGGAGCTTTATGGTTGAGTAGAGCATAACCTAACCAATCTAAGGCCTTTTTGTCCGAGTCGCCGGGCGTTTCAAATTCTGCAGAAACATCATCGATAGTTGCGAGCATAGTATCAATACCTGGTTCTAATGACCAGTCAGCAGGATTTTCTAAAAATTGCTCTAATTGATGCGTGGCAGCTTCGGTTACTGTGCCACCTAGCGCCTCCGTTGCTAGCATATCTTAGCCTCTTTAGGACTAATTATAATAATATAAATTACACAATATGTCTATAGAATATTGTGGCGACTATTTTTTGATAGCTGACTTCTTTTTGGCGGTTGTTTTCCGCTTAGTTGTTTTTTTCTTTGGTGTAGCTTTTTTCGTTGTTTTACCGCCGCGGCGTTTGCCTGGACCTTTTTTAATTTTCTCGGCGATCATTTCTCTGGCCTGCTCTGGCGTGACGTCTTTTGGATTGATCTTTTTCGGGATTGTTGCGTTGACTTTACCATCTGTTACGTAAGGACCAAAGCGACCTTTCAGGACCTTGACTCCATCACCGAAATCAGCAATGTTCTTTTCGGCTTCGGCTTTCAGCTTTGCATCGTAGAGATCCAGAGCTTGCTCGTGAGTTATCTCATGCGGGTCGAGAGGCTTTATGCTGATAAAAAGCTTATCTACCTTGATGTATGGACCAAAGCGACCAATATTAGCGTTCATATCTTGCCCGTCTTTGGTCTGACCAACAAGCCGAGGTAGCTCAAACGCCTTCAAAGCTTGTTCCATGGTGATCTTCTCGAGTGTTGTGCCTTTTGGCATTGGGGCGAACTGTGGTTTATTTTCTTTATCTTCTGTCGCACCGAGTTGCAGCATTGGGCCGTAGCGACCAAAGCGAGCTAGGACTGGTTTGCCGGACTTTGGATGTTTTCCGACTTCCCTAGCCTGGGCAACTTTACTGCGATCGATCCCGCCAGATTTTTCTATCAGCTCGTGGAACGGTCCGTAGAAGTTTTTCAGCATGGTGTTGCGATCAAGTTTATCGGCTTGAATTTCGTCAAACTCTTTTTCGACGTTGGCGGTAAAATCGTAATCGACGATCTTATCAAAGTAATCAGTTAAGAAGTCACTGATTAGCTTGCCTGCTGGTGTCGGCACTAGTTTCCCTCTGTCAGATCCGGTTTTTTCCTGGATAACTTCCCTGTCAATTGAAGTTTTAGCAGTTTTTAGAACAATTACATCTCTTGGCTCGCCTTCACTTTCGCCCTTTTCAGCATAGCCTCTGGTCAGCACTGTGCTGATAATTGTCGCGTAGGTGCTTGGCCTTCCTATGCCTAGCTCTTCAAGTTTTTTAACCAGTGCACCTTCCGTGTAGCGGGCTGGTGGCCGGGCAAATAGTTGCTTAGCTTCAGCGTTATCAAGAGCTAACGAATCACCAGAGCTAACTGGTGGCAAAATATCTGGATCCTTCTTGCCACCGCCGTAGACCTTTAAGAAACCATCAAAGATTACGATTTCGCCTTTGGCTTCAAACTTCTCACTAGCTGTGCTGATATCAATAGTAATAACTGTCTTTTCAAGCTTGGCCGGTGCCATCTGGCTAGCCAAAGTTCGGTTGCGAATCAGGCTGTAAAGCTTCTGGGCGTATTCATCGCTCGTAGCTCGTTCTAGACCCATATCTGTCGGGCGAATGGCTTCATGGGCTTCCTGTGCACCGGCAGACTTAGTTTTAAAGTTACGCACCTGCGAGTATTCTTCGCCAAACTTCGACTTAATGAAGTTAGCAGCCGAGGCAATCGCCTGGCCACTTAATGACATCGAATCAGTTCGCATATAGGTGATTTTACCTTCTTGGTAGAGCTTCTGGGCACTGCCCATTGTTGCCTTGGAACCAAAGCCGAGCTTAGCGTTGGCGTCTTGCTGCAAGCTGCTAGTGGTAAATGGCGGGCTCGGGTTTCTTGTGGTTGGTTTCTTAGTAACGTCGCTAATAGTGAATGTCGCATCTAATAATTTTTCTAGAAAGGCCTGAGCTTCTTCCTCTGTGTCGAAGCGGTTAGCTAGATCGGCCTTCATTTCACTATCATCAACAGAGAAGATCGCAGTAACTTTAAATTGGAATGAACCGGCAAAATCATCAATTTCGCGCTCTCGCTCTACGAGCAGTCGGACTGCTGGGGACTGAACGCGTCCAGCTGATTTGCCACCAGGCACCTTTTGCCAAACGACTGGCGATAGCTCAAAGCCAACAATTCTATCAAGTATTTGTCGAGCTTGTTGGGCTCTAACTAGACTCATATCGACAGTTCGCGGCTCTTTAATTGCCTTCTGGATAGCTTCTTTAGTAATTTCGTGGAAAACAATTCGGTTGGTCTTTTCTGGGTCTAATTTTAAAACCTCGCACAAATGCCAGGCAATCGCTTCGCCTTCGCGGTCTTCATCGGTTGCGAGCCAAACAGTTTCGGCAGTCTTGACGTCTTTACGTAGTTGGGCGACAACCTTCTTCTTCTCTGAATCGACTTCGTAAACAGTCTCAAAGTTATTATCGACATCAATTGGCGGCGTGCCGTCCTTGGTTTTTTTAACGATACTTCGGATATGGCCAATGCTCGATGTAACTGCAAAATCACTACCAAGATACTGCTGGATTGTTTTGGATTTGGCTGGACTCTCTACGATAACTAAATTTTTTGCCATATGGCTATCTACCCTATTGTTTTTGTCTTTATATGTCAAACGCTATTGTAATCACTAACTACACATATGCACAAGCAAGTTAAGTTATTGTCCACTGATTACCACCGAGGGAGCGAATTTTGCCAGTAACTTCCATCATCGTTAAGGCTTGATTGAATTCAGAAACATCTGCTCCACTGCCAAACTGGAGATGGTTCCCGTCACGGATGCCTTCTTGGATTAAATTTAGAATCATAGTTTCTAACTCAGAATCACCTGTGAGCTTACGTTCCTCGGCTGGCTCTAAACCGAGCTGTTCGATTAAAACCGCGCTGCTTGTTATAACATTCGCACCTTGGCCGATTAGACCATTCGTGCCCTTGGAGTTTGGGCTAGTTATATTACCGGGCACTACATAAACATCTTTGCCTTGTTCGAGCGCAAAGCCAGCTGTGATTGATGTGCCGCTGCGCTCGGCTGCCTCGGTAATTATTACTGCCTCAGACAAACCACTAACTAGTCGATTGCGTTCACGAAAATTGCTTTTAAAGGCCTCGGTACCTTTGTCGTATTCACTGAGCAAGGTTCCGTTTTCCGCCAAGATATCTTTGGCTAAGTTACGGTGGCTGGCCGGATAAATGGTGTCCAATCCGCAGGGCAGTACTGCGATTGTCCGCCCGCCCGCGTCCAAGCAAGCTTGGTGGGCGATGCTATCGATACCAAGTGCCAAGCCGCTAACGATGACTGCGCCAGCGTTGGTCAAATCGCGAGCTAGCATTTCTGTAACTTCCCTACCGTACGGTGTTGGTTTGCGGGTGCCGACAATTGTTATTCGTCGTTCGTCTTTTAATTCTTCGCCTAATGAGAATAGTTTTTCTGGCGGATTTGGGATATTCTGCAAGACTTCAGGTAGATCCGCTCGCTTGATGGTCTTTATCTTCATTAAGTTCAATTATACAAATTGGGCTAACTTTAGAAAAGTAAATTAAACTTTTATTAACATAAATCTGTTTTTCTAATTCCAAATATTCTTCTAAGCGTAATGCTTTCTTTTCCAAAAAAATAATGCTACTTGTACCAACAAGTAGCTCAAGCTCCTGGGCTGTCGTCGTTCTTGATGAGTTCATCGTTATTGAAACAATAGATTCAACAACTCCCGTTGGTCGGCCTGCAAGGGGCTGAGTTGAATCTTGTCATTGTTTAATTGCTAGCCTTCAAACCGCGATTAATTTTCATGGCGAGCGCGCCACATCGGCTTTAACTGATGAAAATGGCACTAATGCATCCTGACGAGACTGCAGTTGTTTGAGCACTAGCGAGTTCTGCAGTCTCTCAAGATGTATTAGTGTTGTTTTCAATAACGTTAAAACGCAGTGGCTGGTTTTTCTGATATCTTTTGACAGCAAAAGGTATCATTACAGTTCTTCGTTTAGAAGAACATTTGAGCTAGAGCTAATATAAATTAACTTTATGATCTAGTTTCTTCCTTTTCGTCCTCACTAGGACTCATCAGTACAGCTATTTGATCTGTAGAAGGTGGACGGGCAGTTTAGAGATTGTAGAGAGTAATGATGTGATTGGTTGGGGTGAGGGTTAGTCAGTCCAGACAAACAGATCAAAGCTCTACGCTTTCTAAACTGCCCGTCCAGTGTTTGTGCTCCCTTCTGTGGTCGATCTAGTGGTCGTGGGTATTACCTCAAGCGGGCAGCCGGTTGCGGCTGTTTCGCCCTCAGGTATCTACCTCCCGCCTTGATGAAGGCCTTGCCAACGACATCCATGATCACGTTTGCATCGAACGGCGGTTCATTTGATCCGCCCAGCGATAAGTCGTAGCAAGACAGCTGCCCGCTGGCAGATACCGTGACGTTGACCGTCGGGTACTTGCTGGGCTTCAGCGCTTCAAGAATGCCCTTAACGAGCTTCTTCGAGAATTCAGACCATTCTTCAGAATCGAAGTCGGCTGGACCCTCGACAAGGAGGCTACCTTCCTGGCCTCTGGCTTGCACCAGAATAGTGACTTGAGCCACGTTGTTGTTCCTTTCGTTGCCCCTACTTTCCTCGATTAAGGAAAGATTTCTATGCGATACACATATTACTGACTTGTGTCACACAGAGCGAGAGTAAGTCCAGTGAACTATGTTCATTAAATTTACGCTCGCCCTGTATTAAGAATCTAAACTGCCTGTCAAAAAACTACCCTTCACTCGCAGTGAAAAGCTAGTATAATTATTGCATTTAAACTAAAAATGTCAATGCGTGCGCAAGATTACCAAATATAAACAACGCTTATGTAAAGAAAGTTAAACATTATATTGACACTAAACGAAATATATGCTAATCTCTTTTGTGTGAGTGTGAGTTTTTTGAGCTCCGCTAGTACATTTATTAAACCCCCATCATATTAGATTGCCTGTTGTAAGTAGCCGTTATGATAGCTACGTTGATTCAAGTAACTTACCCTCCTCTTGAATCGCTGCCAGAGACGCTCAACGTTTTTGGCCAACAGGTAAACTAATCTCTTTAACCTACAATTTTGGCGAGTCTTTCGTTAGATTGGTTCACCAGGCTTTGCGTCGCAACCACAGTTCGGCACAATCGCTTCGTCACCGTAGGTTAAAGGGTGGAATGAGCTTAAGAAGTGCCCACCCCTTCTTAAGCTCTTTCTGCTTTTATGGGGTATAATCCAAATATGAAAATAATCAAACGACCTGCAAATAGTATCGACAAAGAAGAAGCCCACGGCGGCAGTGGTGCGCGTAAGCTTTATGCAACTTCAGATCATTTACAAAGCTCAAGTTTTGAAGCAATGACGTATGGATATCTACCCGCTGGAAAGACATTCGATTGGCATGATCATGAAGACATCGAAGAAATAATGGTAGTCATCAAGGGCGCTGGTGAGGTCCACGACAGAGACGGTGTTTACGAATATGCTCTAGGAGATGTCTTTATTTATCCTGCTAATACTGAACACAAAATCCACAACCCAACAGACTATGAACACGAAATGATCTTTGTCCGAGTTAAACTCTAAAAACCATTGGTACAATTTGGTGTTAGAATTTTGTTATGAAGATTGTAAAACTCAGTAGCGGGATTAAATATTCCCAGTTTAATTCAAAGGCTACGAAGACGCCGATTGTTGTTATGAACGGTTGGAGCGTCGGGATTAAGACCATGAAGCCGTTTCTAAAGAGGCTGGCTGCTTCCATGCCCGACCACCCGATATTTTGCGTTGCAACTGATAGTGCGCTGTATGACCAGCCTAATAAGCGCTCTAGTAAGGTTAATCTATTTGCAGGCACTATGAATCACCTTGGGATTAGAAAGGCTCATTTCGTTGCCCATTCCGAAGCTTCGGTAACGGTGGCTCATTACGCGGTCGATAATATCGACAAGGTCGCTAGTATCCAGCTTATTGGTCCGGCCGGACTAACTATACTAAGCTCGGCCGAGCTTAAGGCTGGATTGCTGCTAAAAGTTCGTCAGGACGGTTGGCGAGCGGTCTTTGGTCCAGTTCCAATCAATCTGTATATGCGGCTTTTGGCTGGTGGCATCAAGCAGTTTACTTTAAGGTTTAGACAGACCAAGCGAGAATGGCGCGCCGAGCCCGAAGATCACTCGCTATGCCAGCAGCTTATGCAGTTGCAAGAAAATGATTTAGCCTTAAATATCTTGCTATATAAGCAAGACGAATTATTTAGAATTACTGAGGTAAAATCCGAACTTGAATCACTCAATTACAGAGGTAAAATTATCGAGCTAAAAGGTTCACATGATGAGATTATTTATCGGCCAAACGCTACCGTAAAGGCAGTTGTTGAGCACATTCTTAAAGCTGGAAAGAAGTAGCTTCGAGCTTATTATCAATGAAATTATCGATGACAGAAGTTAGTTTATCGGCATTATTTTTAGTAGTTTCTAGTTCTTTTTTACTAAACCGCGACAATACAAAATCGGCCGAATCAATATTGTCTCGAAGCTCATTTGCGATGCCAATCCGTAGTCTATAGAAATCCTCGCCTAAAACATTAATTATGCTCCGAAGTCCGTTTTGACCGCCGTGGCCACCGCTTGTCCGCACGCGACATTCGCCAAAGTCACGATCTAAATCATCACAAATTACTAGGACATCTCGTGATTCAAATTTATAGAAATCCCGCAATTGACGCACAGAATCACCAGATAAGTTCATCATTGTCGTCGGCTTAACAAGCAAGACTTTTTCACTATTCGCAGATGTAAACTCAGCAATTTGCGCATTGAACTTCGAACTGTCTTTAAACTTTAAGTTATTTACTTCAGCAAAATAATCAGCCGCAATAAACCCAAAATTATGCCGAGTTTTATCATACTGCTTCTTCGAATTACCAAGCCCAAAAATTATCTTCATGGCTAAATTGTATCACTGTCTTCAATCGGTTCTAGGTAAAAGTGATCCGACCTGTGTTGTAAGTTGGTGATTTGTCTTCGTTCTTTCTGCAGTCTCTCTACTTCGTCCAGAGTTAGAGTTCGTGTATTTTTACGTAATTCTCGCTTGGTCGGCCTAGGTATTTTTCCGCTAGTATCAATGTACCTTTCGGTTCGAGGTGCGTCGTAATCGGCGAGTAGATCATCAAGTTCAACTAATCTTTCATCAAATCGCTTAGCGAGTTTAATGAAAAAATCAGCCTTTTCTCTTTCTCCGAGCTCTGGAACATGATCTAAGATAGGTCTAATGTCAGCTAGCGCCTGAGCTTCTTCGATTTCGATATGCGCTTTGGCCTCAATTCTCTCTACCATATCTTCAAACAGCCATCTACCGACTAGCTCGGTCATATGCTCAGTCATATGCAGATCCATGGCTGGACCCCTGTAGTAACTGCCAGCTATGTGTTCGGCGTTGACGTGGCTTTGTTCAAGTAAGTAGTGTCTTTGGCTGTCAGAAAATTCATTTTTCTCGACTAGATCAATTATAAAATGTGCATATTGGTTAGCGTCTATGTTCCTGTTATTTAGTTCCTCTCTAAGCATATCGAGCAAGAAGCCTGCTGCTTCCATGTCTTCGCCAGTTACTTCAGTTAACTGCTTCATATCGATTTTTTTTGTCCGACCAGTGGTTTCTTTACCCAATTTTTGTCCTGCAGGATTGTAAATAAAGGTTGCATCACGAAGCCTAACAACACTAGACCCTAAACAGTCTTCGTCTGGTGAAAACGCCGTTTCCAATCCGTACTGTTTTCTAAAGTCCTGTGCTAATTGCGGTGAAAACTCTTTTGAGATTTTATCGACTAGAACTCTGTAATAGAGTACAACTGGCGGTATTCTATTTCCTCTATTTGAAGCTTCGCCCGTATTTTCTTTGGTGTCTCCGACAGCATCAGTTGTCGGGATGAGTTCAACTAAACCGCTTACCCACGGCCGAACCCGTCTAGTTGCGATGCCCAGTGGAGTATCTTCAGTCCTATCTGCCAAGTTGCGTAGAGCTTCAGTTGCTGAGTCCCAAAAACTAGGCGTATATTCAGCCGGAGTCACTTCAGAGCTCTGCGTAGCCTCGTCGGGCTGGATGGCCTCCTCTCGGGCTTGCTGAGCGCTCAATGGTGCGATTAGATCCTCGGGGTTGTAACCCTCAATCCACTGTCTAGCGTGAATCATCTCCTCTATGGTCATTTTACCTAGGTCGAGTTGGTCTGGTCGCTCATCTAAAAGATGACTCCCAGGTTCCAAATTGTCCTGCACGGTGAGAGCTAGGTTTTCTAAATCACTAATTTGTTCTGCCATAAGTCGAGTATTATAACAATAATTTGCATTATTGTAAATACTAATTAAAGATTAGATTATTTCTTTTTATGGACGCGGACGGTTTCTTTATCACCGTTGCTGAATTTGAATCTTACTGGGGTTCCAGTTAGTTCGTACTTCTCACGTAGTTCACGCTCAAGATAGCGCTTGTAGGACCAGTGCAGGAACTCCGTGTAGTTTCCGAACACTGTCATGGTCGGCGGATTTTGATCTGTTTGGGTGATGTAGCGCAGTTTAGGGTGTTTGCTCTTTAGCCCAGCTGGCGGATGTTTTGATATTGCTTCTGCGATCCACTGGTTTAGCTCTCTGGTTGACGCCTCCATGTTGCGATTAGTGGCGATATTGCGAGCCAAGTCGTAGAGTTTAGTCACGTTCTGACCAGTCTCGCTACTGGTGAAAATTAGCGGCGCCCACCAAACATGCTGGAAGTTATAAGAAATTTGCGGTGCTAGCTTGTCGCGAGTGTAAGCGTCTTTATCAGCAGTGTCCCACTTGCTAACGACGATGATTAAACCTTTACCTGACTCTTTGACCATCCCCGCAATTTTCTGGTCCAAAGCTGTATTTAGCTCATTAACATCCATCAGCAGGCAGCAAACGTCGGCCTCCTCGATAGCCTGTAAGGTGCGTAAGACGCTAAAGTGCTCAATTCCCCGCCCTATCTTGCCGCTGCGTCGTATACCGGCTGTGTCGAGCAAAGTCACGTCTTGGCCGTGTAACTTAATGTTGACTCGGTTGATATCGCGCGTTGTACCGGCTACGTTGGCCACGATCGCCTGTTGTTTTTTAGCCAGTGTGTTAAATAGATAGCTTTTACCAACATTTGGCCTACCAATAAGTGCGATCGTAAGTACATCAGATAAATCTTCTTTTTTAGCTTTCGGCAGTTTGCTCGTGACCTTTGCAAGTAGCTCGGTGATACCGTCGCCATGAGTAGCCGAGGTGGCCACACGTTGCTTGATGCCAGATTTTTCCCAGTGCGACAAATCAAGCTTTAGGGCTTTATCAGCCTTGTTCATAACCAGCACTACTGGTTTTTGGCTTTTTAGGGCCAGCTTGGCGACTCGCCTATCTTCCTCAGTAAGTTGAGTGTGAGCTTCAACGGCGACAATAATCACATCGGCCGCATCGGCCGCTTCGATGATCTGATCCTGAATGCTCGCCTCAAATTCGTCCTCAGCTATTTTTAGCCCAGCCGTATCGACTAGCCAAAAGGCCGAACCCTTACTCTCGACAACCCTAGTGACGCTATCTCTGGTCGTGCCGGGTTCGTTGGCAACAATCGCTTCTCGCTCGCCTAAAATTCGGTTGAATAAGCTACTCTTGCCGACGTTCGCACGTCCAACAATTGCAACTACAGGTAATTTACTCATGCAGACAGTATCTGTTATCTGGTAGCGACTATCAAGTCTCGCATTTTATTCAATTACATCTGCTTCGATTGCAGACATTCTAGTGACTAGCCAATCGAAGTAGTGGGTGAGGCGCTGTTGCTCACTACTATGATCGGCTACAGCGTTGCTATCAAAGCCCATCAGACCTTCTAAATCACCATAATTTCCTTCATCTATGTCTCTAGCTGGAGTTCGTGCCGAGGCTTGTACTAATTCCATTGCTGTAGCGTCATAAACATATTGAATAATTCCCTTTGCTCTCGGATCACCTGGTTTGTAAACAGAATGAGTAATCGAGAATGAACCTGGCTTGTATATAAATAGTAGCCTTTCACTTCCACCTTCCGCTCCAAATTTATCATCTCTCGCTTCTATAATGTTGATCACTGGCTCTTCTCGGTCAGTTTCCACGTCTGCATAAAAATCCACAGATTCTTGGTCGTTACGCCTACTAACATCTAATAAAAAGGAAAAAAGCGTAGCACCTTTGGTATCGCCAGATCCGAGAGCCTCTTTCTTCATTCTTTCTAGATGACTTCTTACTGCCTGGGCCTCGTGTCTTCCCTCTCTTGCTTCTTTTAAGTCCAGATACTCCCTTCCCTGCTTTGTTCTCGCCGATCTTCTATTAGCTGCCTGTGACAACTGTGCTGTGGTCATCACGCCCAAAGCTCGGACGGCTATACCTAAGTTAGTTCTTCTTGGCTTAGGGTTATCGAGGCTTTCAGCTAATCTGCACCTTGCTTCCTCGGCAGATCTAGATACAAAGTTTGCGACTCTGTCTGATAATGGTTGGCGTGGTTCGATGCCTTCGTCAGCAAGTGCTGCATCAGTTGGTGTACTTAGGTCTGTACCGCCAGCACCTACTGGTAAAACACCCTCCCCACCATCGGTCGGCATACCTGGATAAACTGGGCCTTGTTCACTTGGATCTTGTGGCTCTCCACCTGTTGACTGGTCAATACCGTCATTCATATTATTTATAGTAACATAATATTAGAATAAAAGCAACAACATATAGTTAAAATGCTGCGGTATGAGGCGCCATTCTGGGCAGGACCCAGGTTTAAATCCTGTCAACTGTAGCAGTCCCAGATTATGTACATGACGAGATTGGCCAGAATAGTGCCTGAAGGCTAAGAATAGATGGGATTACTATTAACAAACACTGAATTTATCTAGAGCTTTATAGTTTGTTTGGTTTGTGAGGGGTGTAAGTCTCCGAGATTGTAGGGGCCGAAATTGGTTCGATGTAGGCTTACTATCTCATAATCCAGGTGCTCGAAGGTGCGGCGGATTTGGCGGTTACGACCCTCGGCAATGATCACTTCGTACAGTGGCGTGCCAGGCTTCATGGCTCGAACTTTCATCTTGGAAAAACCATCATGGAGTTCTACCCCGTTACCCTGGATCAAGTCGAAATCTTGTTTGCGTAACAGTTTATTTAATTCGATTTGATAGATTTTTTGTTTGTGATTACTTGGATGGCTCAATTGATTGGCGTAATCACCATCATCTGTTAAAAGCAGTAACCCAGTAGTCTCTTTATCTAGCCTACCGACTGGTTTAAGGCTGTGATACTTCTCTGGCAAGACTCCGTAGATTGTGTCGGCTCTACCCTGTCGCTCTCGGCTAGTGACTAGACCAAATGGCTTATTGAACAATAAGTAGGTGTAGTTCTCGGTCGGTTTGATCGGCATACCGTCTAGCTCGACAGGGTCGCCATCATCTACAGATTGACCGACTGTAGCCAGTTGGCCATTAATACTAACCCTTTGGTCTTCAACAGCCTCGTCAGCCTTGCGACGAGAGAGCCCGCTATAATGTGCGAGGTATTTATTAAGACGCATTATTAAAATACTTTTATATTAAGGATTAGCGAAATTAGTCTATTGCTGGATAAGTTGATCATCGTTGCTGGTCGCAGATGGTTGGAATACCTGACCAACAGCCGGTGGAGTTGCTATGCCATTATCGTCTTGAACTACTTGAGGTTGTTGCTGTACTGCTTGATCTTGTGCTGGTGGATCGAAAGGCAGGTCATTATTCTGCACCTGTCCTTCTTCCTGGACCGGTGCATTTGTCGAAATAGCTGGCTCCTGGAGCTGAACGGGTTCAGCAGCTGGGGCTTGATACGGAGTCGGTTCAGGTGCAATCTGCATGATTGGCTCGACAACGGCTGGAATTGCAGTAGGCTCTTGAGTTTGGGGGACAACTGATTGCTGCTGTTGCTGTACTTCTGTCGCAACAGGAGCTACTTGTTGCTGCGGCTCTGTAACTTCTAAAGGCAGCCCCGGAACGTTTAGTGGTGCTTCGGCTGGAGCTGCATTATTAATTACGGGCGCAGGTGGTGTTGCTTGTTGTAAAAGCTCGGCTACGTTATCGACAACGTCTTCTAATGTGACTTGTGACTTAACGATGTACTTGTCAACGCCTAATTGCTTACCGCGTTCTCTATCGCTGTCTTGGCTTAGGGCAGTCATCATCATGATCTTTGCATCTCGGGTCTCTGGTGTGCTTCGGAGAATATCTAGAACGCCGAAGCCACTAATTTTTGGCATCATAACATCAAGCACAATTAGGTCAGGACGCTCTTTGACTGCAACAGCTAGAGCTTCTTCGCCATCGGCTGCTGTGACTATCTCGTAACCCTCGGCAGACAAGCGTGCCGAGTATATTTCTCTAAGGTTATTATCGTCTTCAACTAGTAGTAATTTCGCCATCAATAGTAGTGTAATAGATCCACCAATTAATTTCCAGAGTAATTTTGCTTATTCTTATTTTAGCTGTGGATCAGCAGGTCTATTCGCTTCTGTTACTAGCTGTTGGGCAGAAGACTCTACCTCTGTTGTAGTCACTAGCTCCCCTGGCTTCACGACTGCTTCAGATGCAGAATTATTATCCACACTTTTTATAAAATTTTGGACTTTGGATTGTTCAAATCTAGGTAGTTGGACATAGAATGTGCTGCCACGCCCAACCTCGCTTGTTGCCCAGATACGGCCCTTGTATAGTTCGACTATCTGCTTACATATGAATAGTCCCAGACCAGTTCCGCCGATAGTTCTAGTGTCACTATTATCGACTCGGTAGAACTTTTGGAATAAGTGGTTGATGTCCGATTCTGGTATACCTTGACCGGTGTCGCTAATGCTCATTTGGACGACATCCTGGCTACCTCTTAGGTCGACAGTTATAGCGCCTTTCTCTGTATATTTTGCAGCATTATTTGTAAGATTAGTGATTACTTCACGGATACGCCTTGGGTCTACGAAGATGTAATAGACCGGGCTGATCGCTGAGCCCTTAGGTTGGCCACCGTAGGTCAGCTTAAGCTCCAGACCTTTTTTGTCGGTCGAAAATCTGATCTCTTCGATCAGAGATTCTAGCAATTGGTTAGTATCAATTGGCTCTGGATGACTTTCGATCCTTCCATCTTCGCTCTTGCTGGAAGTTAGTAAGTCCTGAAACAAGAGCCCAAGATTGCGTGACGAAGCGTGGGCTTTTTCTAGGAAGCCGCGAGCTTTATCATCGATTTTGCTTACTTTTTCGCTGAGAGCCAGATCTAGATAGCCCTCGATTGCGGCAACTGGGGTGCGCATCTCATGGCTGGCAGTACTAATAAATTCATCCTGTTGTCTCTGACGCTGTTTCTCTACTCCGATATCACGTATCAGACCGATAACACCATTGGCTACGTCTGACTGCTCAATAACTGGTGAAGCAACTATGCTGACCTCGACGAGCTCGCCATCCTTCTTCTTGAGCACAAGGTTGTTATTAGTGATCGGCTTGTTATTCATAGCGACACTGGTGAACGGGTTGTCGTCATCTGTTATTTCGCTGTTCTTTTGGTCAGTCAGGCTAATCACTGATCGGTAATCTAGCCCAACTGCGTCATTTACCTCCCAGCCAGTCAGCTCTTGGGCAGCCTTGTTGAAGAAATCAATCTGGCCCTTATCGTTCACCACCACCACCCCATCACTGATTGATTGAACTAATTTCTGTGATTTCAGACGTTCATTTTCTAGCTTGGAGTTCAGTTCGTCCACCTTTGTATCAGGTGTGTAATTGACACCGATATACGATCGCTTCCATAAGAAGTGGCTGATTATTGCTACAAAATACCCACTCGCTAGGATTAGTAAGCTTTTCACCGGCATCTGGATTAAGTCCATTTTGCTATCAGCAAACCAGAGGACAAAATACAGATTAAATAATAAGCTGGCTACAACTAAACCACTCGCTCCAAAGGCACCGGCTGCCAGAACGGAGACTAACCACAGTGCTATAAATGGCGAGTCGAAGTTGCCGCTTAGGCTGATAATAGTAAGCAGTTCGACCAGGAATATACTTAGCGAAATCGCTGCTGCGACCCACTCGGAATGACGCTTGGATATTAAGCCGAATAGAGCTAAGCCAACGACCAGATGTAAGACAGCAACTAGAGCAGTTAGCGAAGTGATACCAAAATTATCTATTGCGAGTTCTTGAGCAAGCACTTCTTTGAGCGCAAAACTGGCAACAACTAATGCACTGAAGCCTAGTGTTATGTAATTGAAGCCTGAATACCATTTGTCCGGAACTTTTTGCATGTTGCCCACTTTAATGATGCTTATGTTATCTATAGATTATACCGTTTGAACAGATTGGTAAAGCATCATGCAGTCACAATGATCGTGATAGCCGTAAAGTAGTTTTCAGTAATCAGATAAACTTGTACAATAGTAGTCCGCTGGTCCCTTCGTCTAGTGGTTAGGACATCAGGTTCTCATCCTGAAAACACGGGTTCGACTCCCGTAGGGATCACCATATGAGAATTTTTCTCAAGGTTCATTGCGAACAACTTATTCACCCCCGTAGAAAGGGGTGTTTTTTGTGTTCGACCTTTTATTTCTTCGTAGTTTGGAGCCTTATCGAAAAGTACTCCGAAAAACTGAGCTTTTTTGATAGGATCAATCTGTTTAACGAGCAACTCGTCGAGGTGTTCGATGAAGTATTTTGCCCGAGCTAAAACTTTGCCAACTGGCAGTGGTTTCTTCTGCTCTAGCTCACTCTTCTTAATCTCTAGCTCACTCTTCTGCGCTTCTAGACGTATGAGATCCTCCTCCATGTATTTGATTGCTGTATCGCTCTCTAACACGCGTAGCTTGCGTACGGTAGCTATGACGTCGACATCAATCGATTCAATCTTGGCATCAACAGCACTCACCTTGGCTGCATGTTCTGCTTCGATTCGTTCCCATGATCGCTCGACTGCCTTAAAGACATCGTCCATTCTTTCTGGCGTTAGCTGAAGTCGTGAAATGAATAGGTCGACGCTTTGTTCGAGATCAGCTTTTGAGACCCGGAAGTTGTGCCCTCTCTTATTGCAGTGGTATGCCGGGTAGTGCTTACCAC
>JAGPDM010000050.1 GCA_018057585.1 Candidatus Saccharimonadota bacterium | reverse complement strand
AACCAGTAAATCTTGTGCTTGCCATCAGCATCCTCGAACTTCACTTGTGAGTTCATGGTTATGACGTCTTCTGGTATAGCTTTGGCTTCTACCACTTCAGCATTAGCTAGCTCGGCCGTGAGTGCTCGATCGTACTCATCGTGAGGCTTTCGTGTATCAAGTAGTCTATGCAGTCTGTCTAAGTCAAACTTTGTAATATGTATCTTCATCATTATATTAAACCTCCTTGTTCATGTAAGTATATCAGCTTTAAATATTAATTAGTTAAAATAGCAGAAAATACATTATGTATTTACTATAGGATGATTGCAAGTGGTCAAGTCCGTAATGATGTAGTCTTATAGACTGAAGTTAGCATGAATTTCATCGAATGGTTCACTGTACTTCTCAGCCGACTCTCGAGTTGATACTATGAATATTTCGTCTTCACTGTTTTGTATAAATGTAGCTTGGCCTTAATCTTACTATTTTCACTGTCGTAGGCTGTGATCATCCTGAACGACGGAGTAATTTTAAATGTTTGTTCTGTGTAGTAGTCAACAGTAGTATTTTGGTTTTGTTTTACTATGCTATCTTTGAATATTTCCAGGTAGTTATCCTTTTTGTCACCTTTGTCCTTCTTGGCCATGTAGACAACTTCTATCTGGCCGGTAATTTTATCGCCAGAATTGTCAACTTCATTTTTAAAGAATACGCTCTCGGCACCGTCGATATTTTCAGTGCCTTTTTTCCATTTTTCCCATGCTATGCTCCTTATAATATGAGTTAAACACTACCTATACTATGATCATGTCGGGCAAGCCATGATGGTTCTGACTCGTTATTTTAACTGCGTGGTTTTAGAAACCCGACCTAGAATAAGCCAGACGGAACAGAAAGGGGAGATAGGCTTAATCTTCTTGATGTACAATGCCTATATGATCATTCTTGGACATAGAGGCGCGCCGGGGCACGTACCAGAAAATACTCTAGCATCATTTGAAAAGGCGATTGAGCTAGGCTCTAACGCAATTGAGCTCGATGTTCAACTTCTTAAAACTGGCGAACTAGCGGTTATTCATGACGAAACAGTCGATAGGACAACTAACGGCACTGGGTATGTGGCTGACTACACCTTCGAGCAGATCAAGAGGCTCGAGACGGGCCATGGTCAAAAAGTACCTCTACTGGACGAAGTTTTGGATCTTGTCGATAAGTGTATCGTTGTTAATATAGAGCTAAAAGGCAAGAATACAGCCCAGCCGGTAGCGGAAATGATTTCTAGATATCAATCTGAGGATGGCTGGGAAGATGAACATTTCTTGGTTTCTGCAGTTAGTAAGAAAGAGCTTAAGACTTTTAAAAAACTTATGCCGAATATAAAAATAGGTACAATAATTTCCCGTCGGACATATCTAACGACATTACCAAATGCAATCAGGCTGGGTGCAGACTTTACTGTACTGGAGATTAATCACGTCTACCCACGACAAATCAGAAAAGCCCATAGCAAGGGTATAAAAGTTTATGTTTTCACAATTAATACCAGTCAAGAGCTAGAAAAATGCAGACAACTCGGTGTTGATGGAGTGTTTACTGATTACCCCGATATCTGCATCAAGAGCTAATAAGTACTTAGGTATTGCTCAAAACTGTTAGAATAATTACATGAGTAAAATTGATGTTAAATTTAAACGAGCAGAATCTAGCTACAGTATTTTTATAGATGAAGATGGGCTTAGTAAACTATCCCAGGTCTTCGATCTATCCGCCTATTCAAGTCTGCATGTAATTACCGACGAGGTAGTTGGCCCTCTCTACGTCAGAAAACTTCAGGATAAGCTAAGCCAGGAAGCCGGCATTATTACAATAAAGGCTGACGAGAGCGGCAAGACTATTGCCAGTGCCGAACTTGCTTGGAAAGAGCTATTAAATCAGGGTGCTGATAGGAACAGTCTAGTCATTAATCTTGGCGGTGGCTTGGTTGGTGATGTTGGTGGTTTCGCGGCTAGTACCTATATGCGGGGAATTGACTTTATCCAGGTTCCAACGACTTTACTTGCGGCAACCGATGCTAGTATTGGCGGCAAAACTGGAGTTAATTATCTTGGCCTAAAAAATATGGTGGGCACTTTCACTCAGCCAAAAGCGGTGATTATTGATACATCAACGTTTGGTACGCTAAACGATCGCTTGGTTGCTGAGGGTCTGGCTGAAATAATTAAACACGGTGCAATACATGATGAGGAGTACTTTTCGTGGCTAGAAGATAAGTTGCCAGATATCGCTAACGAGCACCTGACAGAACTACTAGAAAGATCATGTCGAATCAAGGTTGAGATAGTTCAAGATGACGAGTCGGAACAAAATAACCGTAAATTAGTAAACTTTGGTCATACGCTTGGGCATGCACTAGAGAGCAATTCTCACGAGCTAGAAGACGTCTTACTGCATGGCGAAGCGGTGGCGATAGGCATGGTCGCAGAATCACGGCTTGGCGAACAGGCTGGCATTACAAGGCAAGGCACAACCGACAGGCTCAAAGCATTGTTAGATAAGGCTGGTTTGCCAACAGAACTGCCAGAATGGGCAGAGCAGGGTGCTGTGGAGAGTAAATTAATCCATGATAAAAAGAACAAAGCTGGCCAGATAAACTGGACTTTACTTGAGCAAATTGGCACAGGCAAGACAGGCTGCGAAATCCCTAATGAATATTTAAGCAATTTGTTTACAAACAAAGGTCAATAAGCTTATACTTACTCCAAGTTAAGAAGATATTTCTTCAAGAGGTAAAACTATGGCAAAACAACCAACCAAGCCTACGAGTAAAAGTAAAAAAACGACAGTAACGAAAAAACCAATCAGACGAGATGGCAAGATGATCTTCTTGACAGTCTTTACCGTCTTTTCTGCGTCTGCACTTATTGTCATCGCAGTATTCACTTACTTACTATTCAATACAGGTTACTACAATGATTTTGTAGTTGATTTGTATGATAGAAAGTTCTGTTCAGAAAAGAATTTCGAAAGAAACAAGAAAGAAATATTGAGTGGCACAAAGACTTCTCAGCAAGGCAACAACTCGAACGAGAGGCTTTTTGCTTGGTATGACTTCGCAGTTTGTAATGGCACTGAACATCCCGAAGAGGCTGCAGCTAGCACGGAGCAATACCTAGAGAGCATTGGCCTGCCGCTGCAAAAAACTAACTAATTCCGTAAACTACGTAGCCAATATATGGCAAGGTCCGATAGCGATTGGCGCTGTCTAGGCCGTAGCCAACAACGAAGTGATTTTCTATTTCAAACCCAACATAATCTATAACTAAATCAACCTCATGTCTGGAGGGTTTCTCTAGCAGAACTGCAGTCTTAAGTTCGCTAACACGTCTCTGCTGCATTAACTCGACAGTTGCCTTCATGGTGTGACCGGTGTCGAAGATGTCGTCAATCAGCAGAATTTTCTGGTCTTTAACCTCGGCTTTGGTGTCGTAATTAACTTCAACCTGCCTGTTTGAGTACTGGTTGTCACCGTAGCTACTACCCGTCATGAAATCAATTCTAGGATTGACGCCGTTTTTATGTAGAGCCCGGACGAGATCGGCAGCGAAAATAAAGCTGCCTCTCAAAAGCGCAACAACTAGCCAATCATCATCGATTGATTTGGCAATTTCTACCGCAAGCTCGTTAACTCTGATTGTGATTTCGGTCTCAGTTAGTAATATTTTGATATCTTTGTTCGTCATTTCACCCATCAGCCTATCATTTGCTAAAGAGTCAGTCGAGCAGTAGACTGATAAGTACTTAATAACGTAACAGCGTGAATGTGGAATTTCGGTGAGAATCCGAAGCTGTGCCGCAACTGTAAGCCAAATAATATTGGTAAGCCAGACACACATCACGCTTTGATCCCGAGCAGGAATACGTATCTTCCGATTAGAATCGCAAGTGCTTATTAGCAAGCTTGGCCAAGAAAGGTCAACATCATGCCACCTACGGCAACCTTAGAAAGATCTCCAGAACTGGAGAGACTAGAAGAAACACGAGAAACTTCGGAAACCCTAAACTTCGGTGAAGTTTTAACTGAGATTCCGGAAAATATATCCGAACTAGATTTAGACGAAATAATTGAAATACGCAATAGGGTCGTTGATAAGCTTATTGATGAAGGCATAAGCACTAAGAGAGGTATTGAGGTCGGAGAAAAACACGCTAAAGAGAAAGGTGTGGTTCTGGATAATGCCGGGCTTTTAAACTCTGAAGCTCACGAAATTAAAGACGGTAAAGTTCGCTTTAAGCCTGAAGCTGTCCAGGAGCTTTTTGACAACTGGCACACTCGTATAGGAGAGGCCACCCAACTAGCAGGTGATCAGTTGATGACCATTAAACAAGAGATAGACGCAGAAAGCGGACAGTTTGGAACAGCAGTTGGCGGATCGGCAGACATGCTGATTCGCGGGCTCGATATGACAATCGCTTTGGCAGAACAAGATGCAAGATTCTTGCCTGAAGTTCAGCGGTCGCTTGCGGAAGCTAGAAATGAAATAGCCATAACTGAGCTCGCTAATAAATATTCAGACCGCGAATTTGTAGTCTTTGAATCAAGTCCGTTCGCCCATAAACTACTAGAAGAGTCAGGTGACGGCTTTGCTCGTCGAAGATATTACGATCCGGACAGCAAAACGGCCAT
>JAGPDM010000018.1:3051-16394 GCA_018057585.1 Candidatus Saccharimonadota bacterium | reverse complement strand
TTCATGTCGTCGTTTTGGAATACGCCTTTTTCAAAATTATTGGTGCGCGGGATTTCACCAAGGAAAATAATCTCTGCACTAAATTCTATCGGCTTATCCGAACTTACTATTTCAAAATCTTGATTGAATAGTTCTGCATCATCTACTGGAATTTTATTAAGCACTTCTGGGTGTAGTATAAGCTTTCTCTTGTCGGTAAACTCATGATTTGGTAACCCTTTGGCATGATCCCAACGGTGATGTGATAGCACCGCAAAATCTGCACTATTTAAATCAACTCCGAGTTCATGGGCATTGTCTTTATAGATGGTTGAATGGCCAGTATCAAATAAAATGTTAGCGTTATCATGTTCGATAAACAGACTTAAACCCCATTCTGCGGAGCAGGTCTTGTAGCCGCTCTTACTTGGGCTCATCTGATTTTCGGACAATATAGTTAGCTTCATTTGTTAATTGTAGCAGAATTTTTAGAACTTTTGATCGAGATGAAACGTTCTTAAAAATCCTCGAGTTATTCGTAACGCAAAGCGTCAATTGGGTCAAGTTTTGCGGCTTTCATTGCAGGATAGATGCCGAATACTATTCCGATACCAACGGAGATACTGACAGCTAGTGTTGCTGTTGCGATTGTAATCGATGGCGTAATGTTCAGATCCAATGCTGCAGTCATAACAGCGGCCAGTAGCTGGCCAGCGAAGACACCAATCAGTCCGCCGAGTAAAGTCAGCACAATTGCTTCGGCTAGAAACTGCATTAATATGTGGCGGGTCTTAGCACCAACTGCCTTTCTGAGGCCGATTTCACGCGTACGTTCAGTAACACTGACAAGCATAATATTCATAATACCAATCCCCCCAACCAGTAGAGATATAGCTGCCGCACCAGTTAAAACTTTACGAAATAGATCAGTTAGGCTTGTAAACGAATCTAGCATCTCAGCTGAACTCTTGATACTAAAATTGGCCTCTTCACTTGTGTCGTAGGAGTGATTTTTTAGAAGTATTGCTTCTATAGAATCTTTAGCTTCATTAACAGAATTTTCGTCGGTGGAGCTTACGATGATCCTGCCAAACTTTGTACTCAACTGGTTCTGCTCGATAACTGTTGAGTACGGCGCAAAGATGGTAGCATCTGGGTTTTCGAACTGTCCAGATTCAGTCTGTGCAAGGACGCCCACGACTAAATAGTCTGTATTATTAATAGATACTTTTTTTCCTATCGAGCTCGATTTTCCGAACAAATTTGTAGCGACTTGCTTCCCTAGCACTGCGACTTTGGTATTCTGATCCACATCCTTCTGAGTGAAAAACGAACCACTAGCAACCTCATAATCACGGACCTTGCCATATGTTTCCGACACACCCTGCAGTGATGCGCTAGCCTCACCAAGTTCAGTTTTTACCCTCGTTGTTGATTGTACGAGCGGCGAGACGTCCATAACCAGACTGTTATCCAACCCGGCTATGCTTTTGAGATCATCCTTGGTCAGCGTAGGTTCCGCAATTGGACTAACGCTGTTCTGGTTCTCCGGCGCGCCTTCAGGAGCTTTATGCCCAGGCGCTTGTTTTTCCGCAAGCTCTTCTGTGGTTGGTGAGTTGCGCGATTCGATAGTGATGTTTGTCGAGCCAAGCTTACTGATTTCATTATCAACCTTGGCGTCGACGCCCTCTCCTAGCCCAATAATTGCAGTAACGGCAGCTATACCTATAACTACCCCAAGAATCGTCAGTAAGCTTCTGCCCTTATTTATTACTATCGAACCACCTGCTTCGGCTAGAATACTACTAATTTTCATCTTTTTCTCCGTTCACTATTACTCCGTCATTTAAGCGAATTGTTCTTTGAGCGTAGGCAGCGATCTCGTCATCGTGGGTTATCAGCACGATTGTCGTACCTTGAGCATTAATTTCTTTGAATAGATCCATAATTATCAGACCACTCTTGGTGTCCAGATTGCCTGTTGGTTCATCTGCTAATAGAATTGTCGGCTTCATCATTAGAGCCCTAGCTATGGCAACTCTCTGAATTTGGCCACCAGAAAGCTCGTTTGTACGGTGATCAATTCGACCCTCTAGCCCCACTCGAGATATTGCCTCAATTGCTCGCTGCTTATCGCCCCTACCCGGATTATAGACAGAGGGCAGCAGTACGTTCTGTAAAACTGTTCGACGTTTCAACAAATTAAACTGTTGGAACACAAAACCAATTTCGGCGCTTCTTAGATCCGACAGCTGGCTTTGCGATAGATCGCAAACAGGTGTGCCATTTAGAGTGTAATCGCCATCGAAATGTTGATCAAGCAAGCCAACTATGTGCATTAGGCTAGATTTACCCGAGCCGGAGCGGCCCATAATGGCAACGAATTCGCCCTTTTTTACTACAAAATCTATCCCACGCAGCGCAACTGTGGGGTTCTTCCCAGTGCTGCCATAGGTTTTGCTGAGGTTGCTGATCTCTATAGGGTTATGCATTTTTGTCACTTTCGTCCTGCTTACCGTCAAGTTTTGAACCTATGTGTGAGATCAATTTTTCAAAAGTCTCTGGTTTGGCAACTATTAAAACGTTTTCTATCGGCGCCTTAAACACGAGTAATTTATCGCCCGCACTAATCTTCATTTCCTCTCTTGCCTCAGACGGAATCACCATCTGGCCGCGCTCGCCAACTGTGACTGATCCGATTAATTGTGGAGTTGTCATGTTCTTACCTTTCATATTATTCATACTTATCATACTTCGTAGTAACAAGCGGCGTCAAACTAATATTAATATGGAGATCAATGATCAATTTACGCAAAGTATAATTTCAAATAATCTTCTTGTGGCGGAAGAGGAGGGATGAACGTACGATGACAGACTAGCTTTGCTATTCCGTCATCTACTATATTCTATAAAATCAGCAGATTTGACAGAATTCTAAACCCTCTTTCGGATTCGAATCAGCTTCTTTTTGTCCAGAAGATAACTGGACATGACCGAGCCATGTCCACCTCTCTTCTGGCGGAAGAGGAGGGATTCGAACCCTCGAAACGAATTACTCCGCTTACACGATTTCGAATCGTGCGCCTTCAACCACTCGGCCACTCTTCCAACAGTCGGAATAGCCTCACTCCACAGCGCTCATGGATTAAGTAATTATATCCATTTGCTAGATAGGTCAATCTTCGCTTGACACTAACCGGGCTACTCTTTCTTGATTTTCATTATAGCACTTGGTTAAGTAGCAATTATTGATTAGAATAGAACAACACACATGTGTACTCGGAGAGGTACCCAAGTGGCTGAAGGGGACGGTTTGCTAAATCGTTAGTGGGCAGCAATGCCCAGCGAGGGTTCGAATCCCTCTCTCTCCGCCAGGAGAAGAGCATCAGTCTTTAGACTGGCGTTTTTCTCTTTTCAGAGGAATAGGATACGAACCCGAAAGGGGGTTCGATAATTATCAAACCATTTGGTTTTACAATTTATAGCGAGATGATGGAGTATGACGGAGTCATAGTCTGTCATTGAGTGTTAATCCCTCCCCCTCGGAAATATTTACTTTCTTCTCCAAGGTAATTAAATAGAAGATCGTAGGCGTCAGCATAAGAACTATCCCTCCCAGTCCACCAAACTATCCAGAGCCAGGCCTAGCCCTCCCAGAAAACAAGTTCTTCCAATCCAGAAGGTTCTGTTTATATTGTTCGATTCTTGTTGGTGATCCTTCTTCTTGAGGCTGCTTCTCGGCGGCGGTTTTACGTTTTGGCACCACGATGACTTTCTCGCCAGGCGCTCGCAGGTTTAGACTCTCGCGCGCGCGTTGTTCAAGATAAGAATCTGTCTTGTAATATTCAATATTATATTTTAACTTTTCGTTTTCTAGTTCCATTAATGATATCTCATCAGCAATCTTATCTGCCTTTTGCTGATATTCGTAGTTTTGACGAATTACGTTAATCATATTCCAGCCCATAAGCCCAGCGACTATGACAATAATCACCATACCTGGATTTGCTTTAATATAATCAATCAATTTCTGCATACTACAATAATATCAGTAATTAACGATAAGGGTTATCTGGACTAGTTTTTAAAGAAGCGCTAAGCTTTATCTATCGATATCAGGTTGGCTAAAATATGTGGTTGGTTTAACTTCAGATCTGTAAAACCATTGTCTACCACTAAGTTATTCGTCGCAGCTTAGAATCAAAATAATGAACCTGATATAATTCATAGAGTTAGAATAATCAAACAGGTTTGGTGGGGGTGGCTGGAATTGAACCAGCGACCAATCGGTTATGAGCCGAGTGCTCTAACCCCTGAGCTACACCCCCGCACCAAGATATCTATTATACAATCAGCGCCAATCAATTAACAAGTATCTAGAAATTACCTTCTAGTATGTGGTCGGCTGGCTTTGGATTGCTATCGTCTGGTTCGAGTGTCAGTACGTAAAATTTGTGGTCAGATAGATCTTTAGTGGAGGTATAAGTATTTACGAATTTGCCATCTATATATTTTGCTTTTCCTGTACTAATAACGCTATTTGTGTCTTTATTAACCAGCCAACCCTCATAGAAGGCTCCGCCAGTTGGCTCTGGCAGATTACCGAACCGAGCATACAATTTGTAACTCTTGTCTATAAAACCAGCTTCAACCTTGCCGGCTGCCTTACCATTAAAATTTACACCCTGTATGGTCTTTTTTGCTGTGACATCATTCAGCGTAGCTGACATAGTGTAGCCAAGCCCCTCGAAGCTATCCACGCCAGATAAAGAATCATCCAGATTAGATTTTTCGTCGCTGATTTTCTTGTCTTTTTGTGATTCGACAACAGTTTTATCTGGATCCTTAAGCTCAGGAGCCTTAGCGACATTACTAAATAAAAATACCCCAGATATGATAAAGATCATGACTGAAGCGAGTGATGCTATAAAAACTTGCTTGAACTTGTTACTAATATTCATGCTTATCCTCCAGATATTCTAGATTATAGCATCATAGTCCCTGGTGTGTTCCCTTGTTTAGTAATTCTATCGTTTACCCTTGCCCGATGGACTGTCGAGCATATCTAAGCCAGCAAAAATCACTGAACCGGTTATTCCGTAAACTAGCATAGCAAAAAGCGTAGAAAATTCGATAACAAATCTGCCGTCAATTCGAACTGTTCGAAATATATTCTCAAATGGCTGGATTAAAGGAACAGTTGTTTCATAAATCCAGGCTACAAAACCCGCAGACCTATTAGCGCCAAATAATTTAAGAATTATTCTAATAGCCAAAAATGTACCAATTATAGACAGAATAAAATTTAAAATTGCTTTTAATAGTCTTGTAAGTTGAATCATTTTCTCGCCCTTCTTATGCATTAGCTTATAAACTAAAGTATATCAAATTAGTTAACTTGATTCAACTATGAATGCTGGATGCTTATAGATCGAACACAGTCCTTAAGCTCTGTTAGCGTGTTGGTCTGCATCAGTTGATTGCGAGCCTCGCTCGCACCCTCGAAGCCATTGATGTACATTTTAGCGAACTTCTTCAGCGTGGCGGGATTCTTATCCGAGCCCCAGGCTTGCTCAAAATTATCTATGTGCTTACTGAATAATTGAAAGCGTCTTTCGGCATTGTCATTGGTTTTGTCGTTTACGAATAAAAATGGGTCTTTGAATATGCCTCTGCCAATCATAATGCCGTCGAGATTGTGCTCTTTAGCTAACTCTAATCCTTGCTGTCGACTCAGGACATCGCCGTTACCAATTATGAAGGTTTCTAACTTCATATCAGTTCTGAGTTGGCTGACTTTGCTAATCTCATCCCAATGACACGGCACTTTGCTAAGCTCCTTAGCTGTGCGTCCGTGGACAGTTAGAGCAGCAATATCTTGTTCTAGCAAAAAACCGCACCACTCTTCTGTAGCAATCTTCTTGAATCCAATCCTGGTTTTGACGCTAACTGACAAATTACCGGCACCTTCTTTTGTAGCGGCAATAATTTCGGCAGCCAGATCCGGAGTGTTAATCATGGCGCTGCAACCCCCCTTACGAGTCACAACAGGCGTTGGACAACCCATATTTATATCAATGCCGTCAAAACCCATCTCGGCAATTTCTCTTGCAGAAGTTAGGTAATTTTCTGGATTCATACCCCAAATTTGAGCGATCAATGGCCGCTCATTTTCCCGAAATTTAAGCTTCTGCTTAACGTTGCTACGACCAGGGCTTTGTAGGCCATCAACGCTAGCAAACTCAGTAAAAAACAAATCAGGCGCCCCGATTTCTACAACAAGTTGACGAAAGGCAGTATCAGTAACATCATCCATTGGCGCCAGAATGAATATCGGCCTAGTTGAACTTATTAACTCTTTCCAAATTCTCATACTACTTAGACTTTACTTATTCCCACTCAATGGTGCCGGGTGGTTTGCTGGTTACGTCGTAAACTACCCTATTAATGCCACGAACTTCGTTAACTACTTTGGTTGATATATCCTGCAAGACTTCGTGTGGGAACTGGTACCAATCGGCGGTCATGACGTCATCGCTAGTTACACAGCGGATAGCTAGGACTGCTTCGTAGGTTCGTTCATCGCCCATTACACCGACAGTGTTAATAGGCAGAAGCACACTGAAGGCCTGCCAAATTTCGTCATACAGACCAGCCTTTTTTATTTGGTCTATTACGATTGCGTCAGCATTTTGAAGCAACTTAACGCGGTCTTCAGTGATTTCACCGAGGATCCGCACGGCAAGACCTGGCCCAGGGAAAGGATGGCGACTAACTAAGTCTTCTTTGATACCTAGCTCACGGCCAACTTTCCTAACTTCATCTTTAAACAGTTCGCGTAGTGGCTCGATTAGACTCAAATCCATTTTCTCGGGCAGGCCGCCGACATTGTGGTGACTTTTAATGACAGAGCTCGGGCCGTGGACGGAGACACTCTCTATGACATCTGGATACAAAGTACCCTGAACAAGGAAATCGACTTCGCCGAGTTTGTTGGCCTCTTCTTGGAATACCTCAATAAATTCGTTGCCGATAATCTTACGCTTCTTTTCTGGGTCAGTTACGCCGTCCAATAATCTCAGGAAACGATCAGAAGCATCAACATGTATTACATTCAATCCTTCAACGTCTCTGTAGGCTTCCATGACTTGGTGGGCTTCGTCTTTGCGCAGTAAACCAGTGTCGACAAAAATGCAAGTTTGCTGGTCGCCAATTGCCTTAGCGACTAGGCTAGATGCGACTGAACTATCAACACCACCACTTAATCCAGAGATAACTTTTTTATCGCCAACTTTGACCTTAATTTGGGCGACAGTGTCATCAATAAAGCTACTCATACTCCAATCACCAGCGAAATCCGATATCTCAAACAAGAAGTTTTTGATCAATTGCGTGCCATCAGCTGTATGAGTTACCTCAGGGTGGAACTGGACTCCATAGCGTTTCTTTGATTCATTAGCTGCAGCAGCAATAGTATTTTCTGTCTCGGCAATAAGCTCAAAGCCGTCTGGTAACGTTGTAACTTTATCGAAATGACTCATCCATACAGTTTTGTCATTAAAGTCCTTAAATAGATTTGATTCTTTAGTTGTGATATCAGCCCGCCCATATTCACGTTTATCTCCCCGACCGACGGTTCCGCCGTAGTGCTTAGCCATAATTTGTAGGCCGTAGCAGATTCCAAGCATTGGAATATCTAGATCAAATACTTTCGGATCAGGTGCAAATGGGACTTCGTCGGCGTGGACACTGCCTGGACCGCCACTCAAGATGATCGCTTTTGGATCTTTGGCTTTTATCTCTTCTAAGCTGGTAGAAAACGGCACGATCTCGGCATAAACGCCCTGCTCCCTAACTCGCCTAGCAATAAGCTGTGTGTATTGAGCTCCGAAATCCAGTATCAGCAAAAGTTCATGTTTCATTAACTAATTTTACCAGATTTTCTATCTGTTATCGAGTAAAAATGACAAGACTGCTTGTTCATAGCCAGAATGCGTCCAGCCTGAATCCTTGTCTTTATATATCTCTGTTAGTTCGGCTCGTGAGTGCCATTTTACTTCTTCAACCTCTTCTTCTTCGAGGTTCAGTTCGCATTCTTGATCAACTTCAATACTAAAAATCCATTTTATTCTACGATCATTTCTATCTGGATAAACCATAACTAACTCCAGCTCGTCTGTCTCGGATGCAATGCCCGACTCTTCGACTAGTTCTTTTCTGGCTGTATCGGTAGGAGACTCTCCTGGATTGGCGTGACCGCCAAATGGCATTGTCCATAGCGACGGGTTGACATCTACACCAGAGGCTCTTTTGTGGCAGAGGATTTTGTCACCAGAAACCACAAACACAATTGCAATCCGAAACCATTTACTAAGATCGTCACGTAGCACAGGCCTCTTACCCACCCCGATAGGCTGATCGAACTTGTCGACGACCAGTAATACCTCTTCATTATCAATTGCCATAATAAATATATGATATCAAAAAAAGACCTCCATGTTGCCATGGAGGTCTAAAATACTTATTTAAAAGTTATTATTTCTTTTTAAGTGTAAGGAATCCGTTTCGTGGATTTTCTACAACCATGTACTTGCTAGGCAATTCATCAATTGCATCGGCAGGACGTGTGTCCTTCGCAAAGAAATAAATTGTCTGTAGTTTTCCACCTCGCAATGTAACATCCTTGCTGTGCAAGAAATAAGTTACACCTTTTGAATTTGTATGACTGTAAGCCATGTTGACCCTCCTTACCTGTTATCGTATTTGTTAGCTTAATCTCGCTTTTGTTTGCTGTCAACTCTTTTCACCTCGAGAACATTATATAACAGAGGTGGAACAGATGTCAGCAAAGATGTTGTTAAAACCACTTTATTAATAATTGCCAGTTAAACATAAGCTTGCACACAAGCGCCTGTTGTAGGTACAATATGACTATTAAGTTCTAGGGGGCAAAATGGCTAAAGCGAAACAGATGGTTATGCCATCAAACTCAAGTAAGATATTAGTTCTAATTATAGTTTTAGTAGGCGTTGCCCTATATCTGGGTCTAACAGCTGGTACGCTCGGTGAAAAGAGAGCAAATGATTTTCGTAATGAATTAGTTCAAGATGATGGAACCCAAGCAGTGCATCTAGCCGATGGTAGAATTTACTTTGGTGACATTGGCTTTAGGGGTGATTCTGTAGTTATAGATTCCGCATATTACGTCAAGGATGTTGATACTGAGACCACCAAAGCTAGTCTAATCAGACACGGCAGTGAAGCCTACGGTCCAAGTGGCACAATTGTTGTTAATTCAAATCAAGTCCTCTTCTGGGAAAATCTCAGGGACAATAGCATCGTCACCCAAACTATTAGAGATAATAAGCCGGGTGATAAAAACTAACACTTAGCGTTATCTTAAAACGCCAAGCCCCTTTGTTCGCAGAGGGGCTTTTTCGTATTCTGAATACAAATATGACGTGTCATATTTACTAAGTATCTACTGCGTTAGGCTATCGTCCCAAGTCTGTAGAAATAAAAAGACATGAATAGAGATAACCAGATAATTGGAGATATTATCAGCGAATAAACAGTCCCAGTTTAGAGTCCGTCGATTCCTCCCTCATAGAAGTTGATCTCTTGTTTGATGAATCGAACAAGTAGCGTCCCGAGCGCAGTTAGGCCAGACGCCCCGGCAATCAATAAGCAGATTCCAGTAAAATCAAAGCTAACAATTGGTGACTTGTATTCATGGATGAATAATTGTTTATTTGGTAATTTTGCCAGTCTTGAGTTTTGTCCACCAAGTTCTTTTATTCTTTTATCAATATACTCTTTGATACAGGGGTCGGTAGTGTCGGTAAACCTAGCTCCGCCGCCGCACTTCGCTGGAACCTTATCGAAGATATTGGCTTGTTTAGTCTTCAAATTACTACTCTCTTTAATGGCAGCTTCGGCAGCTCGTTCGTAAGAATACTTAAGCTCAACCCGTGTCGAGCTGTTCATATGAGTAAAGACGAAGACTTTTAGTTCTGTTAGTGTCTCTACGATCTCAGCATCTTTTTTATCAGCTTCAAAAACCTGATCTCTAATTTTTACCATCTGTAGATTATTGTTTCGGAGCCCGAAGATACCGATAGTCCCTGAAGCAAGAGCGATAATTATTAAAATCCAGGGTTTGACTGGCCAAATTTTGCTTTTAATATTTTTTATTTTTTCTATCATTTTTTGTCCTAATATCTGTTTTAATTATAACACTTGCTTGCCCGCCAATCCTGACCAGGCTGTAGAGTGCGAGACCGGCAGCAAAAACAAGCAAAAAATCACTAACGAATTGCGAGATCGCCACTCCTCCACTGCTGACAAACAGTCCAATCAGTGGAGCAATGATTGACCCTCCACAAGCTACACAGCCACTACCAATTATTGAACTTCCTAAAACTATCCAATGTCTTCGCTTACTTCCGGTCTGTTCTAAGTGAGTTATTATGAACCTCAATACGGCGAAGCTAATACCTTGAAAAATAGAGATCAAAACTAGCATGAACGGAGTAAGATCAAACCCATAGCGAAACAGATTGAGATAACCTTCGATCAGTACGCTCGGCAGCTGACTAGGTGCAGTCTTAATGACAGACCAAAGCACCTCGATATTGAACAACCATTGCAGTACGAACAGAATTAAAGCAGAGTAAATTAGCGATCTAAAAAGATAAGAAGGAATGCTTAAAATGGCCAAAACCGACTTAAGACTTAGCTTCAATCTTGTTGTTGCTGATATTTTTATTTTATCCATAAGCTTATTCTATTTTAGAGTGTTTTGACTCAATCAACTAATGTTAAGAAGCTAGTCAGGCCTTAACCTACGGAATCAATAAAACCTTACCCTTTGATGTGCGACTCTCTATGTAGCTATGTGCATCTGCTGCATCTTTTAGTGCAAACTTCTTGTCAATCCGCACGTTCAACTTGCCTTGTATGATCCAGTTAAAAATGTCGTCAACTCTGGACTCTAGCTCCGCCCTGGTTTGGATGTAGCTGAATAGTGATGGCCTGGTTAGATATAGCGAACCTCTATCATTTAAGATTTGCGGATCAAACTCCCCCACTGGACCGCTAGACTGGCCAAAAAGCACCATTGTGCCTCTTACAGATAAACAATTTAAACTTTTATCAAACGTGGATTTGCCAACAGAATCGTAAACTACATCACAGCCCTTACCGGATGTGAAATCTTTAACTGCTAGTTCAAAATCATTCTTTGTGTAGATTACTACCTCATCCGCACCGGCAGATTCGGCAACTACGGCCTTGGCTTTGCTACCAACTGTCGCAATCACTCTTGCTCCGCGGAGTTTTGCCATCTGAATGAGTAGCGCTCCTGTACCACCAGCACCAGCATGTATCAGGGCTGTGTCTCTATCGTCTAACTCATATGTACTATGGCTTAAGTAGTGCGCAGTTGTGCCTTGTATCATGACAGAGGCTGCAGTTTTGGTGTCGATCTCATCAGGTAGGTGAACGACTAATTCTTGAGGATATTTGGCATACTCGGCGTAAGAACCTTGAGTCTTAAATCCAGCTACTCTGTCGCCTATCCTAAAATCTTGCACCTTCTTGCCGACAGATTCGACCGTTCCAGCCGATTCAATACCTAGTCCAAAGGGTAGATCCAGCTTGTACCAACCTCTACGCTGATATGTGTCGATAAAATTTACCCCTGTGGCCTCTACCTTAATCAGTACTTCATCATCGGCTAGCTCTGGTATTGGTACATCTTGATATTTAAGCTTATCAACCCCGCCAGTTTCATGAACTTGAATAGATTTCATAAGATTATTCATAATTCTTCCTTTTAACAATTACAGATTATCACACTGGTGAAGTGAAATATTGAAAAGTATTGTTTATTGTAATATTTACTTGACTTTAAGCAAAGCTTATGTTAAATTAGATTCGTAAGATTGATTACTATCATGAAACAACTACCACACACAATTCAAACGTTTTTCCTTGGCCTGTCACTACGACCCGCCCAAGCTGTTCAGTTTGCTCATATATCATTTATCAGCCTGGCTCTAGTTTCTGGTTGGCATTTTATCCAACCTCCAACCGAAACCCATCCTAGCCAGCAACCATCGCCCTATTACAAGAAAGTTGATATCACTAAGCAAAATGATTATAAGGAAGCTGTAAAAGCTATAGCTAAGCCTGTTAACCAGCCAGTAGAAATCGCATCAGTGAGAAAATCGGTTCCGAAGTACGCAAGCTCAGATATTGGTGCTGGTTTTGCTCGTATCAAACAGTGCGAAAGCGGTGGCAACTACGCTGCGGTCAACTCAGCTGGCTATTATGGAGCGTATCAGTTTGGTATAGGCACATGGAACAGCATCGCCTCTTCTATTGGGCGTGGTGATCTAGTTGGCGTCCGACCAGACAAAGCTAGTCCAGGAGACCAGGATGCGCTGGCTAAGGCTCTGCATTCAATGCGTGGTTGGCAACCATGGGGCTGTGCCTACCACGTCGGCCTCCTGTAACTTGATACTAGTTACTAGTATTTAGATAATAGGAGTATTGAATGTAAATTCGATTAGCAACGGAAAGAGATTACTCAGAAATTGCTGGCCTTCGACGCGAAACAATTCTTAACGTTGTAACTGATAAATGCTCCACCGAGATTATTAATGACTGGGCAGCTGGGTCTGGAGAAAAATGCTCACAAATATAAACGTTTTGTTGCTACAGAAAACAGCATTATTGTTGGTTTCTGCGACCATGACTTTCATTGTGAATTGTCGCGATTGTATGTGCATAAAGATCACATGCGAGAAAGTGTAGAATTAAAGCTACTTACTGCCGCAGGAAAATCATTGAAAAAACAAGGCTGTAAGCTTGTCGCCATTGAAGCAACCGTAAATGCTAAACAATTCTACGAACAAAATGACTACATTGTTACCAAGAAGACTTTACACACAACTGATAAAACCAAATCGCCTGTTTATGAAATGTACAAAAAACTCCATTTAATATAATAGATGAATGCTCCGATGATTATGCTTTTAAAGCGTAGTCGTCTCTTCAGTACAAATTTTCAGACTAAATTTAATCCTCCAGACTATCCAACTTATTAATATGACGGCACGATATATGATTATGAACTGGAAAGAAGTCTGCCTACTATCATTGTTTTGCTTGTCTCAGCTGACTATTGTACAAACTAGTAATGGCCAGATGAGTCAATTTTTCTGCTCCCAAGAGATTCCTGGCAACATATTCATCTAGGCTAGCGAGGTTTTCGACTAGCAACTCGAGGATATAGCTATCGTCAGATGCAAGTGCTTTAGCTTCTACCTTCTCTCTCATTTCTCCTTCTAGGCTAGCGA
>JAGPDM010000018.1:0-2951 GCA_018057585.1 Candidatus Saccharimonadota bacterium | reverse complement strand
TCTAGGCTAGCGAGGTTTTCGACTAGCAACTCGAGGATATAGCTATCGTCAGATGCAAGTGCTTTAGCTTCTACCTTCTCTCTCATTTCTCCTTCTAGGCTAGCGATGTTGCCGACTAGCAACCCGAGGATATGTCTATCGTCAGATTCTAGCGCTTTAGCTACTGACACCTCCTCGGAATATACAGATATGTTTTCTGTTGACAATCTACTGGCATACTCGGTGTCTCTTAATCGCAAATCTGACAACATAGCCAGTGCTGGCGTGTCAAGTGTATGGAGCAGTTCCAGTAAGGCTAGCGGGGGCATATCGTCATACCCCTGACCACCACCCTCATACCCAGATAGAGCAGTCCGGACCTCTACCGTCCCTAGACTATTAGCCCTACAATCGTTCTCGTCACTACCAAAGACTTTTTGGGCAAGAGGATACTTTAGTGTCCCCTCTGAATGCAAATGGATTGATGTATCGACACTTCGAGCAACCTGTGACCATCGCCAGACTTCAAAGTAACGCTGCCGCCACCCCGCATCATAATTTAATACAGTTGGATCAGTTTTATCATCAAGTTGAAGCTCTAATATTTTTGTGTTTCCAGACGCAACATCTGTCCCCATTTTCGTACCTGTCGGAACTTTTGCTACACCACCGAAGACCGTTGTCTCTAGCTCCAGCCCAGACCTAGGCCAAGTATGCTCGTCGACTAAGCTACCAAGAGGTAAGAGTCGAATTAATTCGCCTATGTCGCCTGCCATGCTAATACTAATGAGTTCATTCTTAAAGTCATCCGCCTTCTGCAACCTACTCACTAAGTTTCGTTGTTTTTGTACAGTTGGATGATCCGGTCGCAAATCACCTGCGATCCAATATAGTGGGTGGTTGGGATGATTCCCTAAACCGTCCAGAAGAGCATCGACTGTGTCGTTTGTCAGTTCAAGTCGCGATGTTAGATCAAGCGCTTCTCTTGGTGGCTTTGGGCGATTCAATGCCCTTAACATAAGTTCATGCAAACCCTGGGACTGCGGGATATCTGCCATGTCTGTATTAATACTAATAACGTCTGCAATGTGCGTTAGAGATGACCACAAAGCCGGACTGTCAAGTGCTTGATCAGGCAATAGTTCGACTAGTTTATCAGCTAAAACATGAAAATCTTCATGTAGTTGTTCTATTTCTTCGGGAGATCGAATAGTCCGCAGTGTCTCTAGTACTGCGTCTCTAGCGCCAGGCTCTCCTTCGCTATAACGTTGCAAGTGTCCAAAGGTGTCGAACAAGTGGCTCAAGCCTTCGTTGGCAATTGTTCTATTAAGTCCTGCGACTGGATCAAGCCAAAGAAATAACTCCTCCTGATACGATTCTGGTCCATCAGGGCTTACGCGCAAATCTGGAGGTAAATCACTTATTCCTGGAATAATCAGACCCTCAGGGCCATCATCACCTTCAGGAACTACTAAACCAACACTAGTGGATCGGTAGCCCTCAGGTAGTGGTAGCAAGTGTACTTCTGGTTGGCCCAAGTGTACTTCTGGTTGGTCTCTGGTGTTTAGTAAATTTTCCATTTATGCTTCACGGCCCATTATATTTAAATATATTAACATGGATCAACTTTAATGTCAATAGATATGCTTCTATGAACTGTACTAAGCCACATTCCCCCGACACTAGCACTTATCTATGATATGGGAATGTGCATGAAGAAATATTTAGCCAAGCAGCAGGTATTGGCATATAGACGAAGAGCATTGTTCGATGCAGAAAGATTAGGAGTGTCAGCAGCAGCTAGAAGGTATGGTATTCATCGGGACACCATTTATGAATGGAGAAAAGAACTTGTTCCTCGGAGACCAGGCCCTAGAGGCAGAGTGTTTTGGCAAACAGATCAAGAGACTGAAGAGCTAATACTGCAGCTCAGGCTCAGCACGGACTATGGTCCTAAACGACTAAAGAATGAGCTGAAAGATTTGGATATTCATGTCGGAGAAAAAGCCATACGTGGTGTCGTTGAGCGAGCCAACCTAGTAAAACACCATAAGAGGCCTGAAAAGAAAGCTGCTAAACCTTTCTATGCGCCCTATCCTGGCTACAGACTGCAAGTAGACACCAAGGCTATGCCAAACGACGGAGACAAGCGAACTAGCAACAGGCATCAGTTTACTGCCATAGATATAGTTTCAAGGATTCGTTATCTAGCTGTCTATAATGGACTATCTAATGGAACCTCAATTGCATTTGTTGCAGACGCCCTCAGCTTCTACCGAGACAGCTATCGAGATAGAGTGTGTTCAGACAGACAGCCACTCAACATTTACTAACCTGTATGTTGGTGGGAACAAGAAGGCTGATCATGAGCTAAGACGAGTTCATCCATTAACACTATTCCTAACCTCAAAAGGCACGGAGCACAAACTGTCTCGTCCGAGTACCCCGCAGCACAATGGTTTCGTGGAGCGCAATCACCGAACAGATGAAGAGGAATTCTACAGAACCACAAAAGTGGCGGGTTTAGACGTGGCTAGACTGCGCCTTAAGATTAGGCAATAGCAAGACGAGTATAACTTCATCAGACGCCACTCCAGTTGCAAAAACCTACCTCCAATTCAATACTTCAATAAGGTTTGGTTAGAACGACTAGGTTATGCGTAAGTGTCTGGACAATTGGGGCTTAGTACATTGTACGAACATAATGGCTTCATTGTTACCAAGAAGACCTTACACACAACTGATAACACCAAGTCAGCTGTGTACATGATGTACAAGAAAATCATTTAAATTCAAATCCTAGCGGAGGGGATCCGTTAACTTCCTTTGTCTGGGCATAAAAGACTGAGTCCTGATATGTGAATGTTATTTAAACAATAATACATTTTATCTTGCCCTTCGGGCCGACTGAAAGGAGTTGTTAAAATGATTGTTTCAATAACGATGAACATCTCAAGATGAAGGATCAGCCC
>JAGPDM010000017.1 GCA_018057585.1 Candidatus Saccharimonadota bacterium | reverse complement strand
TCAACCTGACCGACCGTGGCACTATGGCTGGCGCGAACTTCATCGGTTTTGATTTCGAGCTGTGGTGTGGCTTTAGCGCGAGCCGACTCGCTTAATAGCAGAATATCTTGCTTCAAAAACCCACGCGCGTTGATGCCTGACTTTTCAATAATTAGATTGCCGGTTAAGTTCAGCTCGCCCTTGCCTGCAACGACTGCTTTTACAGTAATATCGCCTTGAGTTCTGGCAGCGGCAAATGTCATAACAGTGTCGTAATTAACTACACCTTCATCGACAATCAAAACGTTGGCGAAAGTTTCTTGCTGATCTGGCTTGTCTAAGGTCTTAGAGTAGTCGCTCATCCGACTGAGCCTTCCATTTGTAGCTGGATTAAAGCGTTAAGCTCTACCGAATACTCCATTGGTAGCTCCTTAACAATCGGTTCAATAAAGCCGTTTATAATCATGGCTTCGGCTTCGTGTTCTTCAAAACCACGTGCCATTAAGTAAAACAGCTGCTCCTCGCCAATTTTACTAACCGTGGCCTCATGCTCCAGGCTAACCGCTTGCTGGCGAATATCATTAGTTGGATAGGTATCGCTACGTGAGCCTGGGTCCAGTAGCAGTGCATCGCAAACTACTTTTGATTTAGAATTTTTAGCCATTGGCAGAATCTTGATCAATCCGCGATAGCTGGTTTGACCGCCTCTAAAGCTAATTGATTTGCTGATTATCCGGCTGGTCGTATTGGGTGCAAGATGTATAGCTTTGCCGCCGGCATCTTGGTGTTGGCCTGGGCCGGCAACAGCGACTGATAGCACTTCGCCGTGTGCCCCCTCGCCGGCCAGGATCACACTTGGGTATTTCATAGTTAGCTTGCTGCCGAGGTTGCCATCAACCCACTCCATGACGCCACGTGATTCAACCTTGGCACGTTTGGTTACTAGGTTATAGACGTTGTTGCTCCAGTTTTGGATGGTCGTGTAGCGATGTCGGCCGCGCGGTTTTACGAATATCTCAACAACAGCCGAGTGCAGTGAATCTGCGGCATAAGTTGGGGCTGTGCAGCCCTCAACATAATGTACGTAAGCGTCTTCCTCAATAATTATCATAGTCCGCTCAAACTGGCCCATATTGCTGGCGTTGATGCGGAAGTAAGCCTGCAAGGGCTCACTGACCTCCACGCCTTTAGGTATGTGCACGTAGCTTCCGCCGCTCCAAACTGCTGTATTTAGAGCGGCAAATTTATTATCAGTTGCAGGGATTAGTGTGCCAAAATGCTCTCTTACAGTCTCTGGATATCGCTCAACTGCCTCATCCATACTGCAAAACGTCACGCCAGCTTCTTCTAGTTCGTCTTTGAGACTGCCATAAACGACTTCACTTTCGTATTGAGCTTTTAGACCGCCGAGAAAATCCTTTTCAGCTTCGGGTATACCAAGTCGGTCATAAGTATTCTTAATCTCCACTGGAACTTCGTCCCAGCTCTTAACTGTGTGGTCGCTAGGCTTTATGTAGTAATAAATATCATCGAAATCGATTCCAGTCAGATCACCGCCAAAGCCAGGCATCGGTTTTTCTAAAAATATCTTATAGGCCTCCAAGCGTATATCTAACATCCACCTTGGCTCATTTTTGAGCTTAGATATCATCCGAACGACATCTTCGTCGAGACCTTTACGGGCTTTGTATTTATAATTCTCTTTTTCATGAAAACCGTATTTATAATTGCCGCGAATGTCACTGTCGGTGACTTTAACCTTTTCTATCGGTACAAATCTAGCCACAGCTAAATGCTCTTATAACCAGAGGCTTCGATCTTTTCGACCAGCTCCATGCCGCCAGTTTTAGCTACGAGTCCATCGCGCAAGACTGTAATATTGTCAGGTTTTAGGTATTCTAAAAGCCTTGGGTAGTGAGTAATAACAAGCAGGCTCAGACCATGTTCACGAGCTTCAGTCTGCAATACATCCGCGATAGCTTTTAATGCATCAACATCAAGGCCTGAATCAATCTCGTCAATAATTGCTAACTTTGGTTTTACAACCAACATCTGCATGATTTCTAGCTTTTTACGCTCACCGCCAGAAAAACCATCGTTTAAGCTACGGTCTAGCAGCCTTACATCCAGATGAAGCTTGCTAGCAGTTACTCTCATGAATCTCTGGAACTGGGATAGATCCATAAACTCTTCGTCTTCAATTCGATGTTTTTGGTAGAGTTGCCACAAAAAGCTTTTTACCTGTAAGCCTTCGATCGCCATTGGTGATTGCATGGCGAGGTAAAGACCAGCAAGAGAACGCTTGTCCGGGGTTTCGCTTGTTATGTCTTTGCCATTCAAACTGATCGATCCGGCCGTGACCTCATAATGCGGATGCCCCATCAAAGTGTAGGCTAAACTTGATTTACCACTACCGTTAGGCCCCATAACAATCTGGATAGACCCTTCTGGTACATTTAAGCTGACACCATTTAATATTTTTGTGTCTTCAACGGCAACTTTTAAATCTTTAATTTCTAACATGACTTTCTATTATACCAAGAGATCTTCATCGATGCAGGTAGATATTATGGCGACTACTAGAACATGCTTTGAACATCCATTATAATTAGATTCATGGCAAAGACATTATCAGAGAAGGTTTGGGACGAACATGTTGTTGAGACTGGTTTAGCCGATGCTCCGGATCTTTTGTATATTGATATGCATTTAATCCACGAAGTCACTAGTCCGCAAGCATTCTCTGGTCTTAAGTTAGAAAAACGTGAGATGCGTCATCCTGAGCTAACGCTTGCAACCGAAGACCATAATGTGCCGACCGATACAGTTGGTGGAGAACTAAGTTTGATAAAAGACCCAATGAGCCGTAAACAGATTGAAACCATCCGCAAAAACTGTGAGGAATTTGGTGTTGAGCTTCACGCCATGGGCGAAGAAGGCCAGGGTATTGTCCACATGATTGGGCCTGAGCAGGGCGTAACCCAGCCTGGAATGACAATAGTTTGTGGTGATAGCCACACATCCACTCATGGTGCTTTTGGTGCGCTTGCTTGGGGTATCGGAACTAGTGATGTTGAACATGTCATGGCAACGCAAACCTTGTATCAGAAACGACCAAAAACTATGGCAGTCGAAATAGACGGACCAGCTCCTGCCGGCGTTACTGCCAAAGATATCATATTGAACATCATGGGACGGATCGGCACAGGTAATAACGGTTATATTATCGAATATCGAGGTCGGGCAATTCGCGACTTATCAATGGAAGGTCGGATGACAATCTGCAACATGAGTGTTGAAGCTGGTGCCAGAGCTGGCATGATCGCACCAGATCGAACTACATTTGATTATATTGAAGGTCGTGAACACGCCCCGCTTGGCGAGGAGTGGAAAAAAGCTGTCGAGCATTGGAAGACCTTGCCGACAGACGAGGATGCTAACTTTGATAAGGTGGTTACTATAAAGGCGAGCGATTTAAAACCATTTGTATCTTGGGGCACTAACCCGTCACAGGTTGTCGCAATAGACGGCGAAGTTCCGGCAATTGAATCTTTTGAACCCGAACAGCAGAAATCTGTCGAAAGAGCCTTGCACTACATGGGGCTTAGCTCTGGGCAAAAAATGAACGAGATTCCAATAGATGTTGTATTTATAGGCTCATGTACGAATGCCAGAACAGACGACCTGCGGGCTGCCGCTGAAGTCGTGGCTGGTAAGAAAATCGCTAGCGATGTACAGGCTATGGTCGTTCCTGGCTCGGCACTTGTTCAGAAAAGAGCTGAAGCCGAAGGGTTGGATAAGATATTTATAGATGCTGGCTTTGAATGGCGAAATCCTGGTTGTTCGATGTGTCTTGGCATGAACCCTGATCAACTAGAAGAATACGAGCGTTGTGCCAGTACTAGCAATCGAAACTACGAAGGTCGACAAGGTCGCAACGGCCGGACTCACCTAGTTAGTCCGGAGGTTGCTGCGGCCACGGCAATTGCCGGTCATCTAATTACACCGAAGGATTTAAAATGAAAGCTGTAAAAATAATAGAGGGCACAGCAGCACCGCTTGATCGTAGTGATGTTGACACTGACCAGATAATCCCAAGCGATTATCTAAAGCGAGTTGAAAAGACCGGATTTGATAAAGGTTTATTCGCTCAGTGGCGCGAAGATGAAAACTTTGTACTAAATAAGCCTGAATATTCCAATGCCAAAGTGCTGGTCGCAGGGCCAAAGTTCGGCACTGGTAGCAGTCGCGAACATGCAGTTTGGGCACTCTCCCAATGGGGATTCAAGGCTGTGATTGCACCGAGTTTTGGCGATATATTTAGATTAAACAGCTATAATAATGGCCTTTTGCCAGTTATCGTTGAACCCGAATTATCTCAAGCCATAATCAAAGCCGTCGAAGAAAAACCGGAGCTCGAAATTACGATAGACGTTGCTAAGAAAACAATGCACGTTCCAGAATTTAATAATCTTACTGTCGAGTTCCCCCTTGACGACTCTATCCAACGAAGGTTCTTAGAGGGGCTGGATGAAATAGCTCTGACGTTACGAAAAGAAGATAAGATCAGAGGTTATGAACAACAACGTCACTCCTGGCTGCCAAAAATAAGTTAATTCAAAGTTTACTTTAGCTTAGAAAAACTATTCCCGTCCACTACTTTCGCCCTCTGCTCATAAGCTTGTCTGCTTCTGTCCGAAAACAGAACGCTGTGTTTATACCAATTTTTGTTCCATATTTCTCTACTGCAGTCGCTTCTCTCCGCAATCTTTCCGCTTCCGTTTTGTCGCGATTGTAAGTTCTCCAAACAGTCATTATTTATCCTTTGTGTTTATTTATTTGAATACGTACCGACAGTACAAGACATTAGCATTTTTAGCAAGTAAAAAAGGATTTATAGGAATAGCTCGATCGCTTTACTACTGATTAGTTCTCGTGAGAAGCCCTTTGGTAGTTCAAAGTTATCAACCTCAGAACCCTCCAGACCGATCAAGACTCTTGCAATATCACCACCCGTGTAGCGATAATGAAATAAGCTGATGTTATGCTCGTTATTCATGGCATCTAAGAAGTCTCCAAGTGCACCAGGACGCTCAGGGAAAGTGAATTCGAAGATTATTTCTTTCGTACCAACTGGTGGTTTACCGCCAACCATGTGTCTTAAGTGCGACTTGGCTATTTCGTCTTCAGTAAGATCAACATGTTTATAGCCAGTGTTTTTTAGATTTCGTTCAAAACCAGTTTTGTCGCTGGGCAGTTCGAGCAAAACCCCTACAAAAATCTGTGCTCTTGTTTCTGATTGTTTACGATAGTTGAATTCAGTAATTGAGAATCCATTGATTACCTTTTTGACTAAATCGTTTAAGGCTCCTGGATGTTCTGGTAATTCAATTGCATATAGAACTTCACGTAGGCTACCGACTAATGTACGTTCAGCGATGAACTGGAGTCTTTCGAAGGTCATATTGGCGCCACTATTGATGGCCACAAGGTTTTTGCCGGTTAAATCTTTAATAAAACGATACTTTTTGAGCCCTGCAACACCTAAAGCACCAGCTGGTTCAACAATGCTCCTTGTTTCGGAGTAAATGTCTTTAATGGCAACGCTGATCTCATCCGTAGTTACAGTTACTATCTCATCGACATACTTCTTAGTTAGCTTTAGGGTTAGATCGCCAACTTTTTTAACTGCTACTCCATCAGCGAAAATTCCAACGTTATCTAGCTCGATTTGCTTGTTCTGTTTGATGCTTTGAGCCATAGCGTTGCTGTCTTCGGGTTCCACGCCGATAACTTTAATCTCAGGATTTACTGATTTCAGGTAAGCTGCTATGCCAGAGATTAAGCCTCCACCGCCTATTGGGATAAAAACGTAATCAACAGTACTCAACTGTTCGTATATCTCCTTGGCAATCGTCCCTTGCCCCGCAATCACTAGTTCGTCATCAAATGGGTGTATATAGGTCATGCCGTTGTTTTCTGCTAGTTGCATTGCAAATATGCTAGCATCAGTAAAGCTATCGCTTTGTAGTATGACATCCGCACCGAGCTCTCTTACAGCAGCTACTTTTATATCTGGAGTTGTTCTCGGCATGACAATAGTTGCTCTTATTCTAAGCTTTTGTGCGCTTAGTGCCACTCCCTGTGCATGGTTACCGGCACTTGCAGCCATTATGCCGGCTGACTTTTCTACCTCTGTTAAGTTTACGATCTTGTTGTAAGCACCGCGTAACTTGAATGAGTGTATGGATTGCAGGTCTTCTCGTTTAAGATAGACTTTCGCTTTAAGTAGTTTGCTTAACTCTGGTGCATAGTCTAGAGGTGTTTCAACGGCTACATCGTAGACTTTGGTCTTATTAATTAGCTCAACAATATCTGACATAATCTAGGAGTATAACTTAATTAGGTCAATCGAACTAGAGTCTAGAAGCTACTAGATCACCAATTTCTTGAGTTGATAGCTCCTTTAGCTCACCAGAGCAATTCCTGGCTGCTTTCTCAATTTTAGCTGCCTCTTGCTTATCACCCAGCCATTCACACATCATCGCGGCACTGATTATGGCTGCAATCGGATTGGCTTTGTTCTGCCCTGCTATATCCGGTGCCGAACCATGGACTGGTTCGAACATGCTAGCAGTTGTTCGGTCTGGGTTAAGATTAGCGCTAGCAGCGAAACCAATACCGCCAGAAACGGCACCTGCAAGATCAGTAATGATATCGCCAAACAAGTTGTCGGTGACAATTACGCTGTATTTTGCTGGATTATCGACCATATAAATGCAAGTAGCGTCAATATGATTGTAGTCGGTTTCGACATATGGATACTCGGTTGCGACCTCGGCGAAGGTCCGCTTCCAAAGGTCGCCAGCGAACATTAAAACATTAGTCTTATGCACAAGTGTGACGTGCTTGTGCACCCGGCTTTGTGCTAATTCGAAAGCGTATCTTATACATCGTTCTACGCCCTTGCGGGTGTTGATCGAGCCTTGAGTAGCAATCTCGTCTTGCGTATTCTTCTTTAAAAATCCACCTTCGTTCAGATAAGATCCCTCTGTATTCTCCCTTACCACTTCAAAATCATGCTTGTCGGTCTTAAAAGGGCGTCGATTTACGTACTGGTCAAGCTCACGCCTTGAGCGTAGAAGTATCCCATGTTCCATCAGACCTGGCTTAACGTCGGGGCTGCCAATTGCGCCGAGTAAAATTGCATCGAATCTTGCCAACTCATCTACGGTCTTAGAGTCTAGGACGAAACCGTCTTTAAGGTAACGTTCTCCACCTAGATCAAAGTCTGTGTATTCATAGTTCAGCCCCGCTGCCTTAATCACCTTTATGGCTTCTGGAGTTACCTCTTTACCGATGCCGTCGCCAGCGATTACTGCAATCTTCTTTGCCATTGATTAATCCTTAATTGTCACAGCACCATACTGGGCACTGGAAACTAGTTTACGGAATTTAGACTGTGCTCCTACTGGTGCATCGTTTACATACTTAAAAGTATGATTCTTCCTGCGCTCAGTCATTTCATCTTCAGAAACGAGCAGATCGAGCTTTTCGTTAGTTATGTCAATAACAATCTTGTCACCATCCTTAACTAGCCCGATCGGACCACCGTCAGCGGCTTCTGGTGCGATATGACCAATCGCAAGACCTCTGGTGCCGCCACTGAATCTACCGTCAGTTATCAGGGCGACTTTATGATCAATACCAGTGCCTTTAATTGCACTAGTGGGTGCAAGCATTTCACGCATACCTGGACCACCCTTTGGACCTTCGTTACGAATTACAACTGCATCGTATTCTTTGATTTCACCAGTCAAGATTGCTTTCATGGCTTGTTCTTCACCCTCGAAGACTCGGGCATTTCCTTCAAATGTTTCTATGTCATCGACACCTGCAATCTTAAAGACCGCACCCTCTGGAGCTAAACTACCTTTAAGTATAGCCAGACCGCCCTCAGAGTGAACTGGGTTATCCCAGGTATGAATAACATCGCCATCAGCTGCGGGTGGGTTGTAATTAGCTAGGTTTTCGGCCATGGTCTTGCCGTTATAGGTTAGGCAGTCGCCGTGGAGGATACCTTCATCAAGGAGCATTCTAAGGACGACTGGCACGCCGCCAACCCGATCAACATCTGTCATATGGTATTTACCATTCGGACGAGTGTCGGCGATCTGAGGAACCTTCTTACGGACTTCATTAAATTTTGATAGATCGAATTCGATGCCTGCCTCGGTTGCAATCGCAAGTAAGTGTAATACAGCGTTAGTTGAACCGCCGAGAGCGTTAACTACTGCCATGGCATTTTCGATTGACTCTTTGGTTATGATATCTCGGATTGTCATTCCTTTTTTAAGTTGAGTGATTACTGCACGTGCGGCAAGCTCGGCGTACTTTTCTCGTTTGTTATCGATTGCAGCTGGGCCTGCACTACCAAGCACAGACACGCCGAGTGCTTCGCCGACGCTCGCCATAGTGTTGGCGGTAAACATGCCGCCACAGCTACCCTCGCCTGGGCAGGCGTTACATTCTATGGCGTTAAGCTCTTCATCGGTCATTTTGCCGGCAGCGTGTTGGCCGACGGCCTCAAAGGCTGTGACAATATCAATATTCTTGCCATTTAGTTTGCCTGGTTGAATTGAGCCCCCGTAGAGCATGACAGCAGCTATATTTAATCGTGCTGGAGCCATAATCATGGCCGGGATCGATTTATCACAACCTGCAATAGTAACGAGCCCGTCAAAACGCTCAGCTCTTGTGATGGTCTCAACGCTATCTGTTATAACTTCGCGGCTGATGAGCGAATTTTTCATTCCATCGTGGCCCATCGAAATTCCATCGCTAACAGCGATGGTGCTGGCATAGAATGGATAGCCGCCCGCAAGTGCTACGCCCTTTTGAGCTGCTTCGTTCAAGCGACCACCACTAACATTACATGGTGTGACATTGTTATTGGTATCAATAACTAGGATCTGAGGTTTTTTAAAATCCTCGTCTTCCATACCGACAGCTCTGAGCATTGCTCTAGCTGGGGCACGCTCTGGACCATCAACAACCTTATTGGAGTTTACTCGTAAATCCCTACCAGGGGCTGCGGTTTTATGAGCCACTTCGACGCTACCGTGGCAGGCACAATCTCCTTCAGCACAGCCCATAACTAACCTCTTACCGCTATATCAACAGATGGTCGATAGCTTAGGGCGGTTTCTAAAGCTTGGTGTACATTATGGCTTTTAAACCTATTGATAAGTTCACCAGGGTTAACTGATTCAACATTAGGAAAGGCGTCCTGCTCGAGTGCGTAATGGAAATGGGGAGCCCACTTGCGTGAACCTAATCGGGCTGTGGTTGAGCAGTTGTCTACCATAAAGTCTACGCCTTTGTAGTCCATGTACGGATTAAGTGAGTCCACGCTTTCAATTACTGATTCATTAACTATTTCTGAGTAGGCATGTCCATGCTCGGAAAGAACATCAATCTGAGCGATCATACATGCGGCATAAACACCCGCCATAGCAGGATCTAGGTCTGCAGTATTTTCGCCGTCTTTTCGTTCGGCACGAACCTGTTCGCCAACTCGCCACATGTGCGAACCGTCAACCTTGCTCCAACCAAATTTCTTCAAACGATCGTCGGCGAGTACTACAGAGCGAATTTCGTTACCGCTAGCTACTTCTTGATAAACTTCCAAGATAACTTCATAAAGCGGTTGATAGCTAGCAGCGTACCATTTCGCAAATGTGTCTTTATCTTCTAGCTCTTCGTACATGCCAATAATGCCGTGGTGGCTGATGGCTTTTGATATTTTACCGGTTACAGATTCAGCAGTTCGGCTAAATGCTTCCCTAGGCTCGGTACCGTCACGTAATAGCTTGGCATACATTGCCTCAACCATTCCATGGACACCACCAAGTAAAATACATCTTTCACCAAAGATGTCAGATTTGTATTCGTCCGTTAGTGTAGTGATAAAGCTAAACGGTGCACCGAGTGCTACCGCCCAACCAAGTGCGATGTCGGTTGCACGACCATCGATATCTTGCTCAATTGCGAAGCTAGCGTTGATGCCCGCACCGTTAGTTTCTTTGCCCTGTTCGTAAAGTCGTCTGACTGATGGGCCCATGCCCTTAGGGCAGACACCAACGACGTTGATATTGTTCGGGAAGCCAACCCCGATTGTGTCCATGTAGCCAACTAAGAACCCATGGCTTAAGCCTAGAGTTGCTCCTTCCTTCATGTAGGCGAAGATATCTTTGAAGTTTTCTGTTTGGGCGGCGTCGCTTATTAGTAGGATCACAAAGTCTGATTCACGCACAACTTTGAACATGTCGTCCAGCGTGCCGTCTTCTTCGTTGAAACCTGCCTCGCGAGCTTTATCGCGAGAACTTGAGTCCTTCCTTAGACCAACAACCACTTTGATATCGGATTCTGCTAAAGAGTCACGTAGGTTTTGAGCCTGAGCTGGGCCTTGGCTGCCCCAGCCGATTACACCAATTTGGTTTATGCCTTCAAAAGCTTCTGGCAGTTTAGAGAACAGGTCCCGTCCACCACGGACGATGTATTCTTCTTTGCCGCCAAAATTAACCTTTTCTTTCTCAAATACTTTAGTTTCAAAATCCCTAACCACGCTAAACCGCCTCTTTCTTAATTCAAATATTCTATACCTAACAGTTTACGTCCAAGTACCATGCTTATCAAGCCGCTAGTCAGTAGCAGGTACAATCTCAGCCGCTTCGGCAGTTACAGCACCAGCCGCTTGTGCTACTTCTACATTTGGATCAGATGTTAATGCCTCTGGATTAGTCACTGGCGGTTTGTAGTTGAACTCAGTATCTCCTGCATATCCACCATCATCTGCCCATACTGCTCTATCTTCTGTTCCTATCATAATATTTCTCCTTAAAATTAAAAATGACTTCTGATTGAAGTCATTTGGTTTCTTGCTGCGACGACCGTTTTACCGGTAGACTCCAACCTTTGCAGGTCGCAGCAAGCCTAAGCTTAGCAGCAGCATTACCTTAGCGTTCTGTAATTGATTGTTTCTTAAGTTCATAACGTCTAGAATAGCAGATTAACACCACTTATCAATAGCTATTCTAGATCGTGCTTATAGAATAAACTGATTATACTTTACAAATAATAAAAATTATGATAATATAATTTCATCATTTAATGAAAGAATCGTAATGACACACCCAATAGATTATGGACTTGAAAATTTAGATCCTGGAGAACTTGCAAGACGCCAGGCATTTAGAGCTCCGCACGACCATGGAATAGCTCGAGTTCCCGGTGTCGTGGAGAAGGCATTTGCAAATGTCGAAACTGCTGAAATTCCTCCGTTGCAGGACGACGAACAAGGTCCAGACGCGAGCCCCAACCTTGTTTCTGGGGATGAAGTACCAAAGGAATCTTAGTGCTTAATTTCAATTGTCTAATTGTTGCAGCTTGAACTGAGTGTAGCGCTCAGCTGCAAGTCGGCTAAGTGCCGGGTCTTCATCTTGATTGACGAACTTCATTGCACTAGCAATCATCGGATGGACTTCGGCAATTTTGTCATGCATTTGGTTGATAAGTTTTCGATAGCCAGGATGGCCTTGCGGTGTGCTGCGTAGTTCGTGGAAGTGGAAGGCCTGACGAGCATTATAGCTAATTTTCCAGCGCATCTTGTGCCCCATCAGAACCGCATACTGAGCCTGATCGTAAAATCCGAGCGTTTGAAGTCGGGTGAACAAGCTCAAGCTAAAATCAAAGCAGGCTTCATAAATATCGCTTAATCCTGCTTCTTCGACGAGTTTTGGTGTTTCGAAACCAAAACGAGGAGTTAGATTCTGCCACTCAAGCCCCTCGACCATTCTGTGTCGTTGCAAGTCGCGGAAGATGCCATAGTCACAAACTAGATCAAAGTGGTATTCAATATGCTCTAACGCCCTACCTGGTTTGTGCCGGCGGTTCAGTCTTTCGCCCATATATCCATCAAATACTTTCAATTTCTTATCGTAACTCCAGCTCGAAGTCTCTTTGATTAGTTCGTTTAATGACAGTGATGTTTGGTTGTATAGCATGTACGGCACTAGATCTAGCTCGTTCTGATGACTGACGTCCACTAGAGTAACAGGCTGCCTATAGTCTGTTGAATGATGCGGTATCATCTCCTCGCTGAGCTCAGCCATCTTCTTCCTTGTATTCGCCATATAGGCAATCTTGGCACCGCCCCGCTCTGGGTTGTCGGCTCGCTCTAAGAAGGTTGGAACTACCTTGCGACCTTCATCGAGCAGTTTCTGCCCAGTTAGATTTGATTCTTGCATCTCATCCGCCATTAAATGCATTATCAAGCTTTCGTATGCTTGGCCACTGGCAAAGATACCGACGGTACTTGTCGTCGCAACAGGTAGAGCTTCACGGATAGCGTCGCATGCTTGGGCTCTAGTAGCACCCTTCCAAGCCATGTCTCTTTCTGATTCCGGAGTTTCGTCCTTATTGCGCACATAATCTGTTAACCGATGAACCATATCTGAGTATAAGTTGAATATTTGATTCATGGTTTCTTCATATATCTTGGTGGTCGAAGCATCAAATTCAGGTGGTGTGTAGTAGCGGTATTTACCATTTACCTTTTTATCAAAGTAAATATATCGGGTAGATTGTTCAAGATATGCAGCGAGCCGACCCCATTCTAGTTTCTTAGTCAGCAAATTACTGGCGTTTTCTACCACGGCCTGTAGTCCGACTAGCTGCTGAACAGAGTCATCGCCGTATGCCGTGATGACACGCTTTAGCAAACCCTCGTCTTTACCCTTTTTGGCACTAAACTCATCTAGTATCGTAACGCGCATATCGTCAGAACGACGACTTAGCCTTGCCATGCCAGCTGCGACGGTGACGGGACTGATGTTTTCATTAAATACGTAGACATCACTTTCGGTGTTAGTTAGCACCCCGTTAAGGTATTTTTTACCTTCTGCTGTCACTTTGTAGTCTCCATCTATTTTGTTGATGTAGGGGTTGGACTTTTTAGATTTTTTCCCAGCTGAGGATTTTCCTGAGAGTAGCGGTTCTACTTCCAGCCAAATATCATCAGATACAGCTTCTTTCGATAATTTTCCGTTTACAACTGGATATTGGTAATTCTCGGCTTCTTTTAGGTAGCCATCACGAACTTTCTGATGGAATTTTATATCTTTATCCTCAAAGTAGTCACCGGGCTTACCGCGGAAATCTAGACGCTGTGCAGACTTCTCTGTATCAACATCTAGAATAATCATTAGATTAGGTTTTATGCTAGCGGCTAGCTCAGAGATTTGTCGAACCTCCTCAAGATCTTCGCCCTCTCCATAACCCTGATAAACAACCGTTGATAAGAAACTGCGGTCTGAAACTACCCAGTTACCTCGATCAAGCTCAGTTTTGATGTCGGCCATGGTTTCGGCCCGAGCAGCATTAAAAGCAAGGGTATTAGTTCTTGGAGTTCTGGTTGTTGAGGTTTTAATTAGATCACGAAGCTTTTTCCCGAATCCGTTACTACCGGGTTCCTGAACATAGCTGGCTCTTATACCCTCGGCGTCTAGTTTTTTGACTAACAATTTCGCCTGAGTAGTTTTACCAGCACCTTCACCACCTTCTAAAACTATGTACTTTGGCTCCATTAGACTTCCTGTGGCTTTACGCGTTCATCGCGGTAAGCTTGGGGCAGCATTTGTTCTGGACGCCAGTCGCGGATCAAGGCTCTGAGATCTGCCTGAGGATTGGTTTGGTACTTGCCGCTTAATGAATTGTATTCGCCTTCGACCGGTCCGGTGTGATAGAAGACGACTTGTGCGATACGTTCACCAACAGGCAAGACGACACTTTCGTGTTCATTCATATTATAGATTTCTAAAGTCCAGCGGTTTATATAGCCTGGGTCACCCCATCCAGCGTCTAGGCAGACTGCCACGCCATTACGGCCCCAGGTACTTCGAGCTTGCATTGTTGTCGTGCCTGGAGGCTTTATGCCAATAAATTCATGTGTGTGGGCTAGGATCCTCTCGCCTGGTTGCAGGACGATAATTGGGTGATCGGCTGGGATGCCGGTGAATAATTTGCGACCATTCTTCTCGCACCAAATTTCATGGACAATCGAATGGTGAGGACCGTCAAAATAGGCGGCAACGTCATGTTGATCGAAAGGATTATAGATACCAATATCGCTTTTCCGCCGCACGGAATAAAACCAATGACCCAATGTTACGTCGTAGCTGCTGCCATTAACGTTAGGTTCAATGTATGGATGCACAACGATATGACCGTTTTTAACTGCGGCCTTGATCTGTGTATTACTATAAACTCCAAACTGTGGAGCACTTGAATCCATAAAATTTCCTCACTTTTTGTTTCCCACCGTTTGTATCTATATTGTACGATTTTGCGAGAATTACTACAAGCTTGTTATTATGGATTCATGATTTCACTACTTGTTGCCATGGATCGTAATAGGGTTATTAGCGATGGCTCGGGTTTACCGTGGGGCAAATCACAAAAAGCCGACCTCAAGCGATTTCGCAAGTTAACTGAAGATCACACAATAATAATGGGCAGCAACACTTATAAAGAGTTCGACCAACCACTACCGAACCGAAAACATATAATTGTCAGCCACTCTAAGGTTAGACGGACAGATGCTGTTGAGTCTATGACTTTCGAGTCTGCACTAAGCTTCGCTAATCATTCCGATGAGGAGGTGTTTGTAATTGGCGGCGAGCAGATTTTTAAACTGTTCTTGCCTTACGCAGACAAGACATACCTGACTATGATAGATGCTAGCTATAACGGCTCTATACATTTCCCAGAGCTAGAAGAGTTATCTTGGATTGTTGAATCAAAAATCTGTTATAAAGCCGATGAGTCTAATAGGCATGATTACTGCTTTATTGACTATATTCGGTCTTAGCTGGTTTTATGACCACTTTGCCTTGTTTGAATCTCTGCCAAGCTAAAACAGCCCAAAGCGTAGCAACAACAAAAGTAACAGCTGTTGTCAGGTAAAGTCCTAGACTGATCTGTGCAATGCAGAATATATATACGGTTATCGTTGTCGGTATGCTTGTAATAAGTGGTGGTTTTTGAGAGTCTCGCACTGCAGAAATCAATGAAATACTGAGCACAATATTACCCAACCCGATTACGACGTCTTCCCACATTAGCTGTAGTTGAAGCGAACTCCAGGGCCCATGCTTGTTGTGACTGTCGCAGATGATACGTATTCATTTTTAACACTTGGTGGCCTAGCGTCCTTGATTGCCTTTAGAACAGTCTCGATGTTAGCCACTACATCAGCGTCGCTGAAGCTGACCTTACCGACAATCAGGTGAACGATACCAGACTTATCGACTCTGTATTCAATTCGTCCACCCTTGGCTTCTGTAACAGCCTTTGTTATGTCTGTCGTGACTGTGCCGCTCTTAGGGTTGGGCATAAGCCCTTTCGGGCCGAGGATTCTGGCGTATTTGCCAAGCTTTGCCATGTTCTGTGGTGTTGAGATCAGGATATCGAAATCAATATCTTCTTTTTTGAGCTTATCAAGGAATTCATCACCGTAAGCATTGTCGGCACCAGCAGCTTTAGCCTGCTTAACACCTTCGTCGTCTGCAAAGACGGCAATGCGTACGGTTTTACCGCTACCATGAGGTAGAACTAGGCTACCACGGATGTTTTGGTCAGCGTACTTAGGATCGATATTGAGATTAAGATGTAGTTCGACGCTAGCATCAAAGTTTACATATGAAGCTTCTTTAGCGAGCTTTACGGCTTCTGCTAGATCGTACTTGTTTGCCTGATCGATACTTTCGGCAGCCTTGCGGTACTTCTTGCCGCGACGTTCAATGACTGGTCGGACTTTCGGTGCTGGACCACGCTTTACTTCTTCTTCGACGATTTCGCCAGCAGCGATTTGTTCTTTACGCTCTTGGCGAGCTTCTTCAGCCTCAGCTTCTTCAACAGCTCTCTTGCTGTGTTTGCCGGCCTTTGTGAACTTTGATTCTGTTTCACCAGTGGAAGCTTCTCCGGCCTTTGATTCTTCTTTTGCGGGCGTATCATCTGATTTGCTTTCGATTGCCTGAGTTATTTCTGCAACCGTGTTAGATGCTTTAACATCTAGTCCTAGCGCTTTTGCTTCTTCTAGTAATTCTGCTTTCTTCTTTGCCATTTCTTTTCTCCTTCTTAAATTATTTGTAGTGATAACGAGGCGGATGCACCTCTCCTACCTAAAAATATTTACTTGACTATGCGCCTGACCCATTGCTGGCAAGATACTCAGTCATTTCCTGAAGACTATCCCAGCCGGTCCTGGCGGTATGGACTGGTGTTTTTGCTGCCTCGACAGCGCCAGCCAGCGTCGATCTTACAGCTTGCACAACGTCAACAACTCCTCCCGCTATATCAAACGCTACGTCTGCTGCTCGCTCTGGCAGCGTCTCACCTAATCCAGGATCGTATAATTCGCCTCCTTCGCCAGTTGGATGTTTGTCAGTTGGAGACATTACTCTACTTCTACACCCATGCTGCGAGCACTGCCTGCAACTGCTTTCATTGCGCTCTCAACGGTGTCGCAGTTCATGTCTTCCATCTTTTGTTCAGCTATCTCTTTTAGCTGAGCCTGTGTAAGTTTACCGACCTTATCTTTTTGTGGGACACCAGAACCTTTTTTGATTCCAAGCGCTTTTAAGATCAAGACATCAGTCGCGATGCCGTTGGTTCGGAAACTGAATGTCCTGTCTTCGTAGATTGTCATATGGACACCGATGTCGCCCTGACCGCGCATGTCGGCTGTCTGCTCATTGAATTGCTGGATGAAGTCTTGAGCCTTTACGCCGTACTGCCCAAGCGTGCTTCCAACTGGAGGCCCAGGAGTTGCATTACCGGCTGGAACTCTAAATTTAACGTTACCTGTGATTTTCTTTTCTTTCTTAGCCATATATATATTAAACCTTCTTTACTTGCAATCCGTCAAGCTCAACTGGAGTTTCGCGCCCGAACATATTAACAAGA
>JAGPDM010000016.1 GCA_018057585.1 Candidatus Saccharimonadota bacterium | reverse complement strand
GATGCTGCGCTGACGCGCATCAACAACAAACCCAGGAAAATCCTAGGTTACAAAAGTTCATTACAAGTAGCAAAAGAGAAAGGATTAATTCTAGATAGGGTGTCCTGATTGGGGGGTGAATTTAGGCTTTTGTTATATATTTCTATTATACCTTAAGCATGTTGAGCGTCAAGCTGGCAATTCTGATATGTCATAGGAATGAAGTTTGTAGTATATTTCAGTTAAACGAAAAAATTAGATTAACACATAGCAGAAACACTATGCCATATTCTCGTATCATTAATACCGTGTTAGAATAACTAGGTTTGATGTAAATCTATCATGATTATCGACTAGAGTTGCTAATATTCAAGGTTCAACAATCTACTTTAAAAGTTCTGTTACTTTCAAAGATGTCTATCTATTGCAGATTAATCTTTTACTTATTTGTTTCGGCTGATTCTTCATTATTAACGACTTTTGCTTGTTCTTGTGCTTCGGCTTGAGGGTCTTGCTTTTCTACTTCTTCTAAAGCGGTTTCTGCCTGCTTGGCTTCTTTAGTATCATCAGCGGGTACAAAAACGTCGTTGACAGATGCTTTGTCAAAATCGACACCAACAAGTCGGGCTGATTTGCCGCGGCGTTCGCGCATGTAACTTAGGTAGTTTCGACGAACTTTACTTCTCTTGATAACTTCTACTTTTTCCACTAGTGGGTTGTGTAAGAGAAAGCTCTTCTCAACACCAACACCTGATGCGATTCTTCTGACTAGAATTCTAGAATTTAGGGAGCCTTTGTTGCTAGTACGGATAACGAGACCCTCGAACATCTGAGTTCGTTCTTTAGCGCCTTCTTTGATTCGCTGGTAAACACGAACAGTATCGCCAGATCGTATATCGACGACTTTTGGCTTCTTGTATTTATCTTCAATTTTTTGAATTGTTGCGTACATGTCGGTGAATATTACCACAGGTGTTGATACTGATGCAAGGACTTGTTAAGCTATTTAGACTATGACAGATATAAATCAGTTGGCATTAGAGGCTCACAAGCGGTTGAAAGGTAAATTGGAGATCACCCAGAAGGATCCACTTGACACTCCAGAAAAGCTAAGCCTTTATTACACGCCGGGTGTTGCCGCTGTTAGCAGCCGTCTCGCAGAACATCCAGAAGAAACTCGCGATTACACCTGGACAAACAATACCGTGGCTATCGTGAGCGACGGTTCAGCGGTGCTTGGACTAGGCAACATCGGACCGCGTGGTGCACTCCCAGTTATGGAAGGTAAGGCTATGCTTTTCAAACAGTTTGCAGATGTTAATGCCGTACCAATAGTTTTAGACACAAGTGATCCTGATGAAATTATTGCTATCGTCAAAGCTATCTCGCCTGGCTTCGGCGGCGTCAACCTAGAAGATGTTAAGGCACCTGAATGTTTCTATATAGAAAACGAACTTAAAAAGGCTTTAAAGATACCGGTTTTTCATGACGACCAACACGGTACTGCAGTTATTGTGCTGGCTGGACTCATCAACGCCGCCAAGGTTACAGGACGTAAACTGGTCGACTCTAAAGCCGTAGTCATTGGTGCTGGAGCAGCTGGTAGTGCCACAGCTAAGCTAATGTATAAGTACGGAATGCGTAATATAATTGTGATTGACCGTAAAGGTGCAATCTATGAGGGTCGTGAAGGACTTAATGACGATAAAACCTACTTGGCTTCAATTACCAATCCAGAAAGATTGTCTGGATCTTTCGATGAAGTCGTAGAAGATAGTGATATTATTATCGGAGTATCAGAGCCAAAAATGATTAAACCTGAGCATGTTGCCAAGATGAACAAAGATTCAATTATTTTTGCAATGGCTAATCCTGTTCCAGAGATCATGCCAGATGAAGCTCATGCTGCTGGAGTGGCTATCATGGCAACCGGCCGCAGTGACTTCCCTAATCAAGTCAATAACGCCCTAGCCTTTCCTGGGATATTCCGTGGTGCACTAGACAACCAAATCACCCACATTACTGATGACCATAAGGTAGCAACTGCCGAGGTGATAGCCTCGTTAGTCGAAAACCCAAATCCACAGATGATTATCCCGAGCGTACTCGATGACAGGCTAGTTCCTGCCATCGCCGCCGTGATAAAATAGCTTCAATGACCGATCAGAACCACAGAACGATTGATTCATATAATCGTGCCTTTGAAAAATACCTAGCTACTATGCGTCCAGCACCAGCCGAACATGTAAAAGCCTGGCTAGATAAAGCCATTGATGGACTGAACAAAGATTCCAAAATTCTTGAACTTGGCTCTGGCGTTGTGACTGAAGCGGATTATCTTGAATCACTGGGTTACAAAGTTATACGATCAGATATTGTCGATGGGTTTATCGATTTTATTAAAGCCCAAGGTCACGACTGCTTAAAACTAAATGCTTTAACTGACGATCTGCCAACCGATTGCGATCTCATCTTTGCAAATGCAGTCTTTCTGCATTTTACAAATAGTCAAGCAAAAATATTTTTAGATAATTGCTATAAATCAATCAAGACCGGCGGTTTGCTAGCGATAACGACGAAAAAGGGCGAGGACGATTATTGGCAAATGAACAAGTTAGACCTGCCTAGGTACGAGAACTACTGGCAAGTCGACGATTTAGAAAATCTAGTAGCTGGCCACGGATTCAAGGTACTAAATATTGATGAAGCCGATGAAGTCTTTGCTTCGAACTACAAATTGAAAACATCTTGGCTCAATCTAATCGCACGTCGCACTGGCTAGATCAAAGACATCCCCAAGAAGATAATTCGAACCAGTGACTAAAACTAAATCCTTTTCTTCGATTGTTAATTTCAATGCCTGCTGAGCATTATCTGTAACTTTAGATTCTATGCCCAAATCACTAGCAATTTGTGCCAACTCAACCGGCTCATGCGACATAGAGCTGATATCCTGGCTGGCTAAAAATGTTGTAAAGATGAATCTATTGGCAATCGGTGCCAGAGCTTCAATAACACCTTTAGCATCTTTAGACTTTTTTAAGGCCATGATAATTGTAAATTTCGCATCAGATTTTTCCTGCAACAATATTCTAGTTAAACCATCAGCTTTATCTGGATTATGTGCACCATCAAAAATGTACTGCTTGTTATTGATTGTAATCTTTTGAGCTTTTCCTGGGATTACTAGACTGCCTATCGCTTGATCTGCTAAATTTTGATCATAGTGCCATCCATCACGAGCTGCAAGCAGTTTGCAGGCTTCGATTGCTAAATTAAGATTATTCTGGTGGTAGCGACCGACAATGTTATCGTCAGATTCTATGATTGATAATCGAGTGTTTTTTTCTTCAGCCACCTTTTTGAATACGGAAATCACTTCATTAGCTTGGTTGAAACAGATAGCTAGATTACCTGGCTGAAAAATACCAGCCTTTTGAGTTGCGATCTCCTCGATTGTATCCCCCAAAACCGCTACGTGGTCGAGTCCAATTTTGGTCACTACTGCCATTTTGTTAATCGGATTAAAGATATTTGTCATATCGTAAAGCCCACCCAGGCCTGTTTCTAGCACTGCATAGTCAACATTTTTTTCGTTGAATAACAACGACGCCACCAATACATTCGCCTCGTAATAGGTCATCTTACCTTCTATTGGTACACGACCTCTCGTGGCGTGTTCGACATGCTTCACCAGACGAACGTAATCTTGCTTTGTTATCATCACGCCATTCGTCTGAATCCGTTCTCTCATAGTGAAAACATGCGGACTAATAGTCATGCCGGTTTTGAAGCCGTGTGCTCGCAAAATTGATTCGATCATGTAAGCCACCGTACCTTTGCCCATCGTGCCAGCAATATGTACAACTTTGTAATTATTCTGTGGGTTACCGAGACTGGCAAAGAACTCTTTAGATTTTTTGACTAGTTTATCGCCTCGCAGATTTGCTTCGCCAAGTTTTGGCATTTGCCTGTTTACTAGCTCTAAGATTTGCTTATAGTCATTGGTGTCAAAATTGCTCATCCTGTTATCATACTAATATGGACAATCCAATGCCAGAGATAGTAGTTATTGCTCACGATTTACGGAGCAACCATAATGTTGGCTCAATATTAAGAACTTGCGATGGCTTAGGCGTGACGAAATTTGTTGCAACCGGAACAACGCCTTTCCCCAGACTCAAAAACGATACCAGACTACCTCATATAATTGATCGGGCAACTTCACAAATTGGCAAGACTGCACTTGGTGCAGAGCAGACAATATCGGTTGAAAGCAGTGAAATTAACAAAATTATCAAAGACTTAAGATCCAATGGCTACTCTATTTATGCACTAGAACAAGCTGATGGTTCACAGAATCTCCGAAGTTTTATACCTTGTTTGCCGTTTGCACTAGTTGTCGGCAATGAGCCAAATGGGCTATCAGATCAGGTGCTTGAGCTTTGCGACAAGGTAGTTGAAATCCCAATGCAGGGAAATAAAGAATCGTTCAATGTCAGCGTTGCGTGTGGTATCGCGCTTTGGCAATTAACTTCTTAAGATTTATCCAATCGAACCAAAACTAGTAGAAATAATTAGCCCAATAACAAGTAAAATGATTAGTATTCTAATCACGGGCAGTTGATGTAGTTTAGGGTCCCAAACTACGCTCCTACGCTTGATTAAGTAATGTTGAGCAATATAAATAATCACTAGCAGGCTAAGCATTACAAGTGCTATCTCTCCGGGCAAACTAAGCGTTGAGCCAACAGATAGCGGATTAAATAAAGAGAACTCTACCGCTTTGCTACCTGTTGTCAGCCTTGCGGCTTGACCTTGAACGGCTAGAACATTCTTTTTACCAGACACGGCCTGCAGACTAGCTCCTTGTAGTGGTTTAGCAAATAAAGCCACCACTACAGTAGTGTTCTCTCCCTTCAGTCTGCCGTCAACAACACCAAAACCTACTTCAGAATAATCGCTATCCTGCATTGCTTGACGATGAGCCGGGCTAGCTTGCCACCCCGCGACAACACCTTCGGGCGTACGAAAACCTCGAGCTAGGTTCTCGGCGGCTTGTTCGTAAAAGTATTTTTCTTGACCGATGAAGTTCCAGGCTTCGGTCCCATCTGGTGCTACGTGAGCCCAGTAGTCCTGCTTAATCATATCCTCAGCTTTAGCCTGTGCGGCTGCGTTAAGCCGTTTATCGGCCTTGAGCGAACCTGCTCCTACTTGAGCTCTGTTTTTATTAACATCACTTAGAAGTTCCGAATTTGAACCTACGGTATCGACAGTTTCTAATCTATGCAAGCCAAGCGAATTATAGCCTAGGTGCAAAATAACAAGTATTGCGATAATACTAGCTAATCCAGGAATTCGACTTATCCAAGGACGGTATCCGTTATGACGATGTGGTACGAATGTTTTTACCAGACGATTTCTGAGTGATTTTTGTTTTTTGGCTGTCATATAAGCATTATAGCTAAAGCAGCCGGATTGTTTAGCATAATTATAGCTTGTCACAGTGTATAACAAGCTATATCCTAGATGTAGAACAAACGTGGTGGGGTTAAATAGGAGGATTTAATGCCACGATCACGTAGTAGGCTGATGCAAACGACAAGAACTATTTCACTGACACTAGTTATGACGTTATTTGCAATGTTCATTAGCGCAGCTCCGGTACTGGCTCAAAATTTAGTTATTAGTGAGTTTATGGCAAATCCTGTTGTAGTTTCAGCAGCCAATGGTCAGTGGATTGAATTGCACAATACTACTAGTGTCATTCAAGACATATCAGGCTTCAAAGTGGTTGCCAATCAAGACCCTAGCAATACAAACCAAGGTTCTATGACCCTACCGTCTAGCGGAATAACAATTGCACCCAATGGCTACTTCTTGATTTGCGCCAATACGGACCCTGCTACAAACGGAGGTGTAAATTGCGATATTGGTGGTGCACCTGCGTTGAATAATTCCAAACAGCTACTAATCCTTACCCTTCTGTAGGAATATCCGACACGACTAGTGTTTCAGTGGACCAAGTAGCTTACGGCACAACCGACGTTGTTAATGGTCAATCAACGATCGTAGAGCGTGACGTTAATCATCAGCCGGTTCTAAGCCAGGACGATAAAAACGTATACAGCACCAATGGCAACATGGGCACACCGGGTAAGGCTACCGACATAGACAGTCCAGTTGTAAAGATTAACTCACCGACTGTTAATCAGAAAGTTAGAGGTCAGATAATCATCAACGGTGATCTGAGTGATGCAAATCTTAAAGATTTTAATGTTTATCTAGAGCCAGCTGGCTCATCAGGCACTAGGCTCGTAGATTCTGGATGGATATCAGCAGCCAACAGTAACCTCGCGAACCAAGAACTCTACACGATCGACACGGCTCTTTGTCCGCAATGTAATGATGGACAATATAAAGTCTTTTTGACAGCTCGTGACGAATACGGCAAGACGACCACCAAAGAAGTCATGATAGTTATCGACAATACAGCACCAACCATAACAGCGAGTAATAGATCTACCAGAGATCGTACACCTAGCCTATCTGGCACAGTTGACGATCCTGCGGCAGATGTAGAGATCAAGCTAAATGAACAAACTTATCAAGCAATTAATTATGGCAATGGCACTTGGAAGCTTGCAGACGACACAATAGCTAGCCTCTCAGATGGAACATACAATATACAAGCAAAAGTTACAGACGAGGCTGGAAACACAGCTGTCACGTCGGCTAGATTGATAGTCGATGCCACGGCACCTGCGGTTACAGTGAACAAGCTGACCACCACAAGCCACTCACCGACGCTTAGAGGCACTGTCAACGACAAGAAAGCGACAATCCGAGTCACGGTTGCTGGCAAAACCTACGCTGTCAAGAATAATGGTGATGGCACATGGAATTTGAGCGGTAAGATGCTAGTAGCGCTTGGTGCACACAGAACTTACGACGTCACAGCAAGAGCAACCGACAGTTTTGGCAATGTCGGCACTGACAAAACCAGCCAGGAGCTTACAGTCAACCCGAGCTTCTCAGATGCAATTAAAAAAAGTTCAACTAGAACACGCCAAACTGACTCAACCCTTGGTAATGTTGGTTTTGGTAGCTCAGTTTCTGGAGATGCCAACATGCTAGATAGCGACGGCGACGGCATTCCTGACTCTAAAGACAAAACTCCCTATGGCGACAATGGAGATAAGGACACCAAGGGCGATAAGGATATTGACAAGGGCAATGTTGATGGCGAGCAAACTGAGAATAACTTTGATTTCCGCTGGGTGATTTTAACTGGCGCAATAATTGCATTCTTGTGGTTTCTGCTTAGGCAAAAAGAAGAAGCTTAAATAGTTAATAGCTCTTAAGCTAATCCTTTCTTTACAAAAAACCAAATCTCTTAATGTTCTTTCCAAGAACCAATTGAATGATACTTGTATCGACAAGTACCACAAGCTCCTGGACTATCGTCGTTCTTGATGAAGTCATCGTCATTATTCACAATACTCCGGACAACTCCCTCTGGTCGCCCCTAAAGGGGTGAGTCCTTCACTGTTATTGTGAAAATGACATTCCTTCTTCAGGAAGCTCCTCTTTATGCCCAGACGAAAGGGAATTAACAAATCCCCTCCAATAGGATTTGAATTATCTAATGATCCGCTTTGCGGATCTAGTAATGTCGCATTCTACCAGCGGGAATGCGCTCTATTTGTTCGTCTGGGCATAAAAGACTGAGTCCTGATATGTGAATGTTAAATAGACAATAGTAGGATTCAACTCCGCCCTTCGGGCCGACTGAAAGGAGTTGTTGAAGCCATTGTCTATTTAACGATGAACATCTCAAGACGAAGGATAGCCCAGTCATTTGTGTTACTTTGTGAGCAAAGTAACATTAAACAGTTCTTCGTTTAGAAGAACATCGAAGTATTAAGTTGAATTGTATTGAGCTTCTACCCTTTCGTCCCCATTAGGACTCATCAGCACAGCTTTTACTCTGTAGAGAGGTGAATGACGGAAGATATATGATTTGATGGGTTGACGAGTTGAGGATGAGTAAGTGGATATTGCTATGAATGAACATAGATAGTCAGTCTTACAACAGAGCCAAGGGCCCGGAAGTGATCTGTCCGACGCATGACGTCAGTCAGGCTTCCGGGCCGTACTCGATCTCGGTGGATGTTATTGGTTGATAACATCCCGTTCGTCTTCGGGTCCGTCAAATCTGGTGATCACGGCGAGGCCATTTTCGGTCGTCTCGTAATCGAAGTAGCCGACGCTGTTTGCTCCGCTGAGGTTGCAAAAATCATCAACGAACGCCAGGGCCATTCGTAGAATCGACGAGGTCAACATTCGACCGTTTCGGTCTTCGACCATGAACAGTAGCCGAAGAGGCACGTCGACGCCTTTCATGCCGAGGAATGATTGCTCGAGCTGGCGTCGCACCTTGTTCGCGGACCTCTTGGTTCTGAGCTGGATTAGCCCCGCAAGCATACGGTCAAGCTCGCTATACTCGGTTCCGAAGGTGTCTCCGGATGATACGAAGTATCCTTTTGCCCTGGCACGGATAGCAGTACGGTGCCTCTTCGATATGTTGTACATGATGCCGACGCTCAAGACGATACCGACGCTCAAGACGCTCAACGATATTATCAAAGTGATATCCATAACTCCTCCTAGGAGCATTCTGCATGCTGTCTGCACACAGAACTATCGTCTACTTTAGCTAGTGGGTTAGCGCTAACAAAGCTGGGTTCAAATCCATTTGCAAGACGAGTATTAAAAATACAAAAACCGTAATATTATTCTTTACTCAAATTATATTCTTAATACTCGCCTTGCGGTATATATCTTCTGTCAAAAAACAATTCTTCACAGGTTTAAGTGAAAAATCATTCTTATTATAGTACAAATTAAACTTAAAGTAAAGTATTGTTATTTATTTCAGCGCCACTGCTTCTGGTGTATATATTTCGCCTAAGTCTCTAATTAGTTCTTCGCTCGGTTCGACAGTGTCAGGTAATTTGATCGCTTGGCGTGAATCACGGTCTATTACTACAATTACCTCGGTTTTACCTGGATACTTATTGAACGTCTGTTTAAGCTCGAGAAGCTTATCGTGATTGTCTGGCTCGGTTAAATGCACGAATAGACGCTTAGGTTTTTCTACTGGTGGCTTCTTGGTAGTGGCTGCAGGTTCTTGCTTGCCGCTAACGCTCTTGGGCGAATCAGCGGCAGTTACTGATTTTAATGGTTGCTGATTTTTAGCTTTACGGGCCTTTGGTGGCTCTAGCTTTTCACCAGTTTTTTCGAATGCCTCGATATCTTCCCTGGTTACGACGCTAACTTCATTAACGATAACTTTAACCTCCTGAGTTGCTCGTCCGTCGCGGTCTTTAGTGTTAATCTTACCTGTGACTTTAATGACAGCGTCTTGCACCCAAGCTTTTGGTTTTTCGCTGTAAGTACTTGGGAAAACCACCATTTCCAGCTCGCCCGTGGCATCCTCAAGCACAACAAAGGCCATTTTATCGCCTTTTTTAGTCGAGATTTCGCGCACGCTCGATACTAGCCCGCCGATTGTCACCTTTTTATTGTCCATTTCTGGAGTCAGCTCATTAATCGACATAGTCTGTTCATAAAGATAATCTTCGAAGTCTTCTAGCGGATGGCTGCTTAGATAGATGCCAAGCAGTTCACGTTCCCATTTGAGCCGTTCATGTTCGTCTATGATCTCGTTTGACTCAACCAAGTCTAACTGAGGCTTTATGTCTGGTTCGATTGCTTCACCAAATAAGTCAGTCTGACCAGAGGCTGCTTGCTTCTGCATGCGGCTCGCATAAGAGACTATATTTTCTATATTGAATAGCAGTGTGCCTCTATCCGTGCCGAGCGAATCAAAAGCACCTGATTTGATTAAGCTTTCCCAAGCCTTACGGTTAACGAACTTCGTACTAACCCTTTCCGCGAAATCTGCTACAGTCTGGAAAGTTTTTTCTTCACGGACACGCAAGATCTCTTCAACTGCACCAGCACCGACATTTTTGATTGCTGCCATTCCATAACGGATTTTACTAGATTTCTCACCTGATTGAGGTGGCACAACGGCAAACTCAACAAAGCTCTCATTCACGTCAGGTGGAGTTACCTCCAATCCCATGTGTCGAGCTTCGGTTATTTCGATAGTTATGCGATCAGTGTTGTCATAATCGCTTGTCATCAGAGCTGCCATGAACGCAGCAGGATAATGAGCTTTCAGATAACCAGTCCAGTACGATATTAGCCCATAGCAAGCCGCGTGTGCCTTTGGAAAGGCGTAGTCGGCAAAGCCCTCAAGATCCTTCCAAAACTTCTCAGCCACGTCTTTAGGCACACCGCCGTGACTCTGGGCGCCATCAACAACGGCCTTCCTCATCTTGGCCATTTCGGCACGTTGCTTCTTACCGACCGCTTTACGCAGGGTGTCAGCTTCGCCACCAGTAAAACCAGACATATCTTTCGCAAGCTGCATGACTTGCTCCTGATAAACCAGTACGCCATACGTGCTCTCAAGCGCGCTACGCATAGTTTCATGTTCGTAGGTAACTTCCTCTAAACCAATTTTGCGATCAATAAACTGCTGAGTAAACCCGGCAGTCAACGGACCTGGACGATAGAGTGCACCCATAGCGATAATGTCATCAAAAACAGAAGGTTTTAATTCACGCAAATATCGTTTCATGCCGCCAGACTCTAACTGGAAAACACCTGTCGTATCACCTCGCCCCATCAGCTCAAAGGTTTCTTTATCATCAAGTGGTAATTTGGAAATATCTATTTTATCGCCATAAACTCGCTCAATTATTTTCAGTGCATTGTTAACAATCGTTAGGTTTGAAAGGCCAAGAAAATCCATCTTCAGCAGACCAAGCGATTCAACGGGACCCATGGCATACTGAGTTGTGATCACGCCTTTCTGTGCCATTTCGAGTGGCGTAAACTTAACTATCTCATCTGGGGCAATCACAACTCCAGCAGCATGAACTCCGTGGCTCCTAATCGTACCCTCAACCCTGACTGCAAGATCAATCACTCGTTTTGAGCCTGGATTATGCAGATACTCTTTACGAAAATCAGGGTCTTTCTTGGCACTAGTAGCGAGTGGTATGTGTCGACCCTGAATTGGCGGTGGCACAAGCTTTGCTAGCCGATCTGCTTCGGCATACGGTACGTCTAGGACTCTAGCTACGTCACGAATTGCCGCCCTACCGGCCATAGTTCCGTAAGTTACGATGTGAGCGACACGGTCTTGGCCATATTTATCAACACAATATTTAATTACTTCATCACGTCGAGAATCCTGAATATCGATATCAATATCTGGCATACTAATTCGATCTGGATTTAAAAAACGTTCAAATATCAAATCATACTTTAGCGGGTCAAGATCGGTAATGTTTAGCGAGTAACTCACGATCGAACCGGCTGCAGATCCTCTTCCCGGGCCAAAAACGATCCCTTGATCTTTTCCCCAGTTAATAAAGTCTTGCACGATTAAAAAATAGCCATCGAAACCCATGCTGCCAATGACTTCAAGCTCAAAATTTGCACGTTCAATTACCTCTTTGCTAAGCATCGATTTGGCTTTATCAACCGACAATTTATCTAACTTCGTTCTATCAAGATCATTAAAACGCCAAGCGAGACCTCGCCAAACCATCTTATGTAAGAATGATTTTTCAGTTTCTGATTCTGGCACCTCGTATTTAGGTATCCTGATTGTGCCTAGTTCGATGCTAACATCGCAACGATCAGCAATCGCCTTGGTGTTAGTTAATAGTTCCGGGTTATCAATCCAACGCTTGCGAAGCTCCCTTGGATCGCTAACGAACAGATCAGTATCTTTTAGTGACATGCGTTTTTCGTCGCTCAACAAACTCCCAGTCTGCACACAAAGAATAACTTCATGCGCTTCTTGATCTTCGTGGGTTAAATAATGCGCATCAGAAGTCACAACTGCCTGTATGTGTAACTCCGCCGACAACTTCAGTAGCTGGTCATTAACTCGTTTCTGCTCGTCCCAAGAATGTCCATGATCCTGAAGCTCCAAGTAATAGCGATCGCCGAAAAGACTTCTATACCATTGGGCAATCTTTTTCGCCTCGTCATATTGGTTATTACGTAAGGCATCGCCAACCTCTCCACCAATACAGCCGCTAAGTATTATCAGCCCCTCGTTGTATTGTTCGAGTAGATCGTGATCAATTCTTGGTTTGTGGTAGAAGCCGTCAAGATTAGCGATAGTACTTAGCTTCATCAAGTTTTGATAGCCAGTGTTGTTCATTGCAAGAATGATTAGATGTCGCCTAGCTTTGTCTTTTTGCGGATCCTTATCTGTATGCTTACGACCAGCTACATAGATTTCAATACCGATAATCGGCTTAATGTCTTGTTTTTTACACTCTTTATAGAACTCGATTGCACCCGATAAGGTGCCATGATCAGTAATCGCCACCGATTCCATGCCAAGCTCTTTTATGCGAGATACGAGTGGCTCAATCTTTGTTAGTCCATCTAAAAGGCTGAAATGAGTATGGTTATGCAGATGAACGAAGTCTTTAGCTTCAACGACTGTTCTATCGCCGCCAATAGCAGCTTTTACTTCAACCTCATCCATTATGTCTATTTTAGCACAATTTCGGTGCTCAACAGATCGTGATCAGTGCCTTCTATTGGTATAATCTCAGGCTTAGAAGCAGATAGCTTGTGCGTGACAAACATTTGATCAATTGGTGCACATATTAAATCTAATCCAGCAAAGCACCATGTCTTGTAATCCTGTGTGCCTTGTAAGATATTGTCGTAACCACTAATTGAGCTAGCGAATTCTTTATAATTTTGCGAGTAGACACTCAAATTTAAATCACCCATAAAGATCGCAGCCTTATCCTTGTCGGCCCTCAGACGCGGCGCTATGAATTCCGACAAAACCTTACGTCGTTGCTGGTAATTAGCCATATTGACAGGCGCTGGTGGATGGGCAACATAAACAATTAGCGGCTTTTTATTAATCATAAATTCGGCTCTGAGCATACCTCCCTTGTCTTCTCCGGCAGATATAACTTCAGCATTTTCAATAGGATACTTACTAAAAATTACTAGCTCAGATGCTAGTGACGGGTCGCACTTACAGTCTGCACTGACGCTGTATCGCCAGCTTTTCTTCAAAGTTTCGTAATGTGATTTAGGTACCTCGCTCATTCCGACTATATCGTACTTTTCAGAGGACACGTCTTTACTCAAGCGATCTAAATTTTTATTTGTGTATAGTTTATTGAGCGAAGCAATTTTGATATCTCCATTGGATCTATGGCTATAATTCGTCATATACAGCCAATTATAGGCCGGCACGGCATTAACCAAAGTTAAGATCAAAGCTAATATAAAAAAAACTTTATGGTAGGTATTTTTGATAAATATAGCTGATACTAGTAACAAAATAACACTGCCAACAAAAATATATGGAGAAAAGCTAACGTAAATATCAGATAACCACCAGTGGCTGTAATATGAAATTAGCAATAAGATCTGCGGGATGACCGGCAGCAACGGCAGATATTGCAAAAATCTATTTTGTTGGAGTTTCTTCAATTGTAGTTTTAGCATTTTGAATAACATCTCCAATTAATGGTATATCTGAGAAAAGGCTGAGCGTCCAAATCAACAGAACAAAGACAATAGTTGCACCAACTACCGATCCAAGCCCGGTTGCCATACCCTTCAGAAAGCTGTTGATAAGCATACGTTTTTTATTGGCGTAGCCTGCGGCAATGATCAGTTCTAGGCTATGTCCGACCCGCTCGTAATCCGCCTTAGACGGCTGGTTCTTATCAGACATGCTTTTAGTTATTTCTTGTGACTAGCTTTAGCGTCTTTAACTTCTTTTTGAGCTGCTAGCTTTAGTTTTTTTATCAATTCTGTGACTTCATTGACTGTCTGTCCGGCTTCATCGGCAACATCAGAAGCGTCATCTCTGACGTTGGAGATCAATTCCTTAAGCTTGCCCTTGACTCTGTCAGCTTGCTTGACCAAGTCTTGGCTATCGTCTTTGGCCTGGCCTTTTAACGTGTCTAGCCGACTGCGCGCTTCATCTACTAGCTTACCTAGTTCCTTGTACTGGGCCTTAAGCTTCTTTTCTAAGTCAGCCTTACCATCCCGTGCGGCATTTTTTAGGTCTTCTCTATTCTCTTTAGCACCTTTTGGAGCCAGTACAAATATCCCAGCGACAGCTCCTGCAATTGCACCAATTATTCCAGCTTTAGCTACTTTCTTATTGCTCATCTATTTCTCCTTCTTATTATCATGATTAGTGTCGCTAGCATTCGACTTCGCACCAACAAAATTACCTATAGCGTTCGCTACTATTCCGCCTACGGCAGTTGGTACGGCAGTTTTCTTAATCGTTTCGCCAACTGCAACAAAGCTGGCAGCCATAGATCCGGCCTGCTCTGTTACGTGGCGGACGTTTCGCAGTATTTTAATAAGTATAAACACAGCGAAGATAGTTATGATTAGCAATACAGCAAGTGCTACAGCTAGGATGATTACAAGTAATTGCTCATAGTTCATATGATTAACTATACGCTTTAAGAGCTACTTTTTCAAACGCTCGTGCAGGTAACTTTCGAAACCATCCTTCAATTCCGGATGTTTTAGGGCGGCATCAACCACTGCTTCTAAGTAGCTACCTTTATCGCCAGCGTCATGATAGCTGCCATCAATAATTTTACCGTAGACCTCAGTTTGTTCTGCTAGGATATTAACAGCGTCAGCAAGTCCTATCTCCCCGCCCTTGCCTGGTTCTAGATCTCGAATTATCGGCAATATGTCTGGAGTCAGTAAATAGCCGCCGACGCTGGCAATGTTTGATGGTGCATCAACTTGCTTTGGCTTCTCTACGAGGCCGTCAACCTTGACGCAGCCATTTTTGATTTCAGAGCTAGTCTGGACGACGCCATAACGCTCTATGCCAGAATCGTTGACTTCGATTGTCTGAATAATAGTTTTGCCCGTTTCCTTATATGCATCTAGTATCTGTTGAACGCTAGACTTATCATCCGTTAGGAAGAAATCGTCCGGAAATATTACATAGAACGGCTCATCGTGAAGAAGGTGCATAGCATTACGAACTGGTAGAGCATTTCCTAGCGGTTCATTCTCTGAGCGTTTTTGTCGTAAATATACAAAGTTGGCGCATTCAGCAATTGCCCGTACGTCGTTAGCGGCTTCATCTTTGCCCTTTTCTCTGAGTTCTTTCTCTAGCCCTTCATCGCGGTCAAAGTGATCTTCGATAGCTCTTTTTTGGCTGCCGGTCACGATGATTATTTCTGTAACTCCAGCTGCGACCAGTTCCTCGACCACAATCTGGATTACGGGCTTGTCGATAATCGGCAGCATTTCTTTAGGCATGGCCTTGGTCTGCGGTAAAAACCTGGTGCCAAGCCCAGCGGCTGGAATAATTGCTTTAGTCGGTAATTTCATCCTACAAATTGTACCATAAGTTAAATTTGGAGTTTTTGGTTTAGGAGTTTGCTAACAACGCCTGGGTTGGCTTGGCCTTTCGATTGTTTCATTACTTGCCCTACCAGGAAGCCGATCACTTTCGTCTCGCCACCACGGACTTCTTCTGCCGGGCCGGGATTAGCGGCTATAACTTCGTCTACGATCTTTTCAATTTCACCAGTATCTGAAACCTGTAATAGATTATGTATTTTTGCTAGGGATTCTGGGTTTGAATCCTCTTTGAGTAGCAAGTAAAGAACCTCTTTGGCACCTGAGGATGATAACTTATTGCTGGAGACTAAACTTTCAAGACTTAGCAGGTTTACGCCTGTCAACTTCAAAGAATCTAAGTCGAGATCAATTTGCTCGGTAATATAACCCTGAACATCAACACTGAGCCAATTGGCGATCTTTTTGAGCTGTTTCTGATTAGCCTCGTCGATAATCTCTAGCAAAACATTCAGCAATTGCTTTTGATTTAGGAGCGTTTCGATTTGGCCAGTATTCAATCCAGCATATGATAGCTTTTTTCGTATCTCGCTAGGCATAATCGGCATTATTGCTTTGTTTTTAGCAATTCTTTCCTCAGTAATCTCGACCGGTGGCACATCCGGCTCTGGCATGTAGCGATAGTCGTGAGCAAATTCTTTGCCACGCTGTGAACTTGTCCTTTGCTTAGCATCGTCCCAGCCTCTAGTCTCCTGATCGATTTGCTTGCCCTTTTCTAGAAGTTCGATTTGTCTATCGATTTCGTACAGACTAGCTCGCTCAACCGACTTAAAGGAGTTTAGATTTTTGACTTCAGCCCGCGTGCCTAGCTCATCTGCGTCAGCTAGCGCAACGCTGACATTAACGTCAAATCTCATATTGCCGTGGTACAAATCGACGTCGCTAACTCCAGAGTATTTCATTAGTAAGTACAACTCATGCGCGAATGCCTTGGCCTCGATAGCGCTGTGCATGTCTGGCTCACTAACAATTTCTAATAGTGGCGTTCCAGCCCGATTGTAATCAACTAACGAATAATCAGCACCGGCTGGATGCGTATTTTTGCCAGCATCTTCTTCTAGGTGGGCGTGGTGGATTTTTACCTTTTTATCTAAGCCGGGTAAATCAACATAACCTTCAAGCACGATCGGCTGATACATCTGGGTTATCTGATAACCTTTCGGAAGATCTGGATAAAAATAATGTTTACGATCGAAGCTGATGACTGGATTAATCTCTGCGTTCAGTGCGAGCCCGGCCTTAATACCGAAATCAATTGCAGCATCGTTTAGTACTGGCAACGTTCCTGGTAACCCAAAGCAAATCGGACTAACTGTTGTGTTTGGCTCTTTGCCACGCGAATCGTTATCGACAGCTGCAAATAGCTTGGTCTTGGTCTTTAACTGAACATGACATTCAATACCGATAGTAGGTAAATATTTTTTACGAATATCATCATTTATCATAATGCCCCCAAGCTTCTTAAGCCTTTTTCAAAGCTAGCAAGCGCCGTAGAGACTTCTTTCTTTGAAACCTTAACTTCTGTTTCGTGGACTAGTCTATTCCGCAGTTTATGAGCCGACCAGACTGCATTATTATTCTTTAAACTTGGCTTGGCGCTACGCAAACGATCGCCCATTGTTTCACCTCTAAATCCTCGCTGTTTTAACGCCTGATCAAATACTTTGTCAGCTTCAATAATTGCAAATTGCGGCTCAGAGCCACTAGCAATTGATTTAACTCGTTGCCAGTTTTTGCGATTTTGGACTACATCACTACGGTTTCTTTTCGCGAATTGCAAAACAACATACAGTACTATCGGTACAATCACTATCAAGGCGAAATAAGTCGTATTATCCATTTTGAGTCTCCTCAACTTGCGATGCTAGTTGCAAGACCTGGCTGTCTCTGCCGTGCTTACCGATTATCTGTAAACCTACTGGCATCTCACCCTCAGGCTCAATTGGAACTGATATTGCCGGTAGTCCTGCCAAGCTAGCGCCTACGTTTAGCACATCTTGCAAATACATCCCTACAGGGTCCCTAGATAGCTCGCCAAGCTTAAAAGCTGTTGTTGGTGATGTCGGGC
>JAGPDM010000049.1 GCA_018057585.1 Candidatus Saccharimonadota bacterium | reverse complement strand
GAGGCAGACCAAAAGCTACTATTTAGATTAGTGAAGGCTGGCTTCAGCGAAAAACGAAAGAAACTAAGAAATGCCTTGGCTGGCGGATTAAGCCTAGAAAAAGATAAAATCGGCGATATTATGGATAGCGCAAATATTGAGCAAACCATAAGAGCTCAAGAGCTATCAATTGATCAGTGGAAAGCTCTGTACATAGCTTATAAATCTGCTGTATAATCTTTTCTTACATGGGGCTTGAGACGGGCTTGCTCGTCTCAGCTCCACCATATAGACTCTTACCGCCAAGATAGGCGGTTTTTTATTGCGACAATGTGTACTATGCTTTCTTCATGAGTAAAATAATATTAGCTGGCGGAGGTAATGCAGAACGATCTAATCTCGTAGATGAATACTTTTCTGAACTTGAACCAGCAATGAAGACGCTATTCATACCCCAAGCTATTTCGCCGAAGCAGTGGAGTTATGATAAAGCTCTTGATTGGATAAATAAGCCAAAGGCTTTTAGAAATGTGTCGATTACAATGTGGCGCGACATTAATAATAAAAGCATAAAAGACATAAAAGAATTCGATTCAATTTATATTATGGGCGGCAATACGTATGAGTTACTTTGTCAATTAAGAAGTACAGGCTTTTTAGCGATTATCTCTGAAGCTATAGAGCTAGGCAAGACTGTTTACGGCATAAGCGCAGGGGCATATGTTCTCGGTAAGAGTGTCAATGAACGCCTTCCCTTGAATGATGAAAATAAGAATTCAGTCGGACTGAGCAATCTTGACGCGCTTGATGCGTTGAGCGGATACAACGTTCATTGCCATTATGATTCGAATCATGACAAGCATCTCTTTGATTTTGAGAAGAAGTATCGTATCCCGCTCATAGCTATACCTGAAACGTCAGGTGTTGTGATTGAAAATGGTTTCGGTAAAGTTGTAGGTTATGATCCTGTAAGTGTGTTTAACACAAACGAAAAAAAGACCGTTTATCAACCAAGGCAATCATTTCAGCTGGTTAGCTGATTTACTCGTTCTGTATAATGACTATATGAATAGCGTTGCACTTAATATTGTCTTGTTTCCTCCCGAGAATGTTTCGGCACTATGCATTGAGATAGGCCAAAAGATTGCTGTTTGCCGGCTCGGTAGCTCGGGAACCTGCAGGGAGATTATTTATCAGTCTGAGCTTATTTCATGATAAGAACTACATTGGACGGATTAGTTTATTACCAGTCTGAAAAGCTTCTAAAATTGAATGTTGAGCATGGATTTTATACCAGATTTGGCGGACAGAGTCTCGCACCGTTTGATTCACTGAATGTTAAATACGAAATCGGTGATGATAATGAGAGCGTCGCAAGTAATAGAAAAAAGATCATGCAAACACTAGGAGTTGACAAGCAATATTTTGCAAAGCTGACTCATGGCAATGAAGTGAAAATTGTCAATAATAACTTGGAGCAAACAGAGATTAATAATGTTGATGCGCTAATAACTTCTGAATCGAAACTAGCGCTCGGATTATCTGTTGCCGACTGTCTACCAATAATCATTAGCGATGGAATAATCTTAGGTATTATACATGCTGGATGGCGTGGAACCGTTCTACAGATTGCGGACAAGATAGTAAAACGAATGCTAGATATGGGGCTGGACGAAAACAAAGCCGTTGCCGCATTTGGTCCCTGTATTTGTAAAAATCATTTTGAAACTGAAGGAGAAGCAGCGATTAGTCTTAGTAATCTTGCGGGCGATGATTATAAAGGTGATAAATATTTTGCAGACTTGATCGAGTTGAATAAGCAGCAGCTAGTTAAGAATGGCATCACAAATTTCGACATCTTAGGCCAGTGTAGTATCGAGTCAGGCGATTGGTTTAGCTACCGCCAGTCAAACGGAAAAACAGGACGCAACATGGCTGTCGCTGTGATACTATAGTTATCATGAAACGCTTGAGCTTAAGCCTACTTACAGTATTCGCACTACTACTTTTCCCAATAGCTGTTTCTGCTGAAGGTGTAAGATACGAGCTGGCCAGTACCTACAAATCTACCAATAAAACGGTCAAGGTCTCACACAAGATTAATATAAGTTCTAAAGAACAGCTCGGAGAGCAAACCTTAAAACTACCAGGCACTGCCGAAGACCTAAGTGTCAAAGACGGTGGCGAGAGTCTTGATTTTACCGACAATAAGGTCAAGGCCAGCGCAAGGTCTATTCAATACACTGCGACTGAAATAAAGCTAAATCTTGGCCAGACGATGTCGACCGAATTAGACATTGAATACCAAGCTAAGGATTTATTGGCTGACCTTAAACAATCACAGAATGTATTAGTTCCGCCCTTCGAGCTTGGTGGGGAGGTTACGAAGCAGACAATTGAGATATCTGCACCATTAGACGGGCTAGGCGGAACACTTGTGGGTATAAAGCCAGAGAGCACTAGCACTACGGGGGACGTCCAGACATATAAGTTCAAAAGAAATGCTCTAATCGACACGCCAATTGTATTGCAAAACGGAGCTTCTGCTAGTGCCAAGCTTGAACTCGAAGCAGATTTAGAAAATACAGGTTTTTGGTGGACAACTAAAACTGTCGTTCTGCCGCTTGACACAAACCAGCAACAAAGTTATATAGAGTCGATTAGACCCAGGCCTACCAAAGTCCGCGTTGATAAAGACGGTAATATAAGTGCTAGTTTTAGACTCAGACCATTTAAGAAAATCAAGATAAAGGCTACGGCTGATGTTGTGATGGAGCAGAAGTCATACGACCTAGAGAACGAAGCTGGCTTTCAGCAAATCCCTGTTGATATCGCTGCCGATTATACTGGCAACACTGATATCTGGCCGGATAAGTGGCTACAGAATCTAGGACTAAATAAACAAGAGCTGCGAAAAAAAACAGTTTTACAGGCCACCGAAGAGGTATATAAGGCTGTAGCAGATAAGTCGGGTAATTTTAATCAGAAGTTTTCACATCGCGATCGTATAGGCAATAGCAATCAACAGATAAGCACAAGCTTAGATAATGCAGATGTGCTAACTTCTGCCCTCAGGAGTGTCGGCATACCGGCTCGTGTGGTTGGCGGTGTTATCACCAATAACCAACTAAGCGTTCTCGATAAAGCAGTAAATCACGTCTGGGTTGAGGCGTATGTACCTGAAATTGGCTGGATGACAATTGATCCAGTCCAGGGAAAATTCGGAAAAGAGTTCTTTGGCCAATCTGGCGCGGAAAGGACTGGGTTATCTATTTGGGGAGTGAACGATAAGCTGCCTGATTTTGAATCGAGTGAAGTTAAGATTGAATATAACAATGAGAATCTACCTAAGGAAAAATTTACTAATGATGCAGTCGGTGGTCAGAATTTTGTCTTGTTGCCAGGTATTAGCTTGCAAAGGGCTGTGGCCAGTATGCCGGCCGGCGTTATACATGATGAGGTTGCGATAAGGTCTGGTGGCAAGGAGCAACAACTCGGATCATTAGCTCCTTTGCAAAAGATGTCTGTTTTTCAGATAAAAATTGGTAGCGATTCGTGGAAGACATCAAAACTAGACCTAGTAGTTGGTGGAGAAAAGGTCAGCTCAGGTAATACGAAGGTTAATTATCTTTTTGTCGTGATCGAGGCACTATTACTAATCATGTTTGGCTGGTTTATGATACAATGGCGGAAGAAAAGCAATGCACCATTCGTGATTGCAGAGGACAGTAGCGACGAGCATGAAATCGAAGGACAGAATCTATTACCGCCGAAGGTTCCACAGTCACGAGACGAAAATACTCACAACCAAATGTAATTGCTCTCAAGCTATGTTAGTAAACCAGGAGAATTAAGTGAACGATGATAATAAATATTACATAACCTGTGCTATACCATACGTAAACGGTGCTCCGCATCTTGGTCACGCATTGGAGTTTACACAAACTGATGTAATCGCTAGATATCAACGACAGCAGGGCAAGGATGTTTTACTAGAACACGGTGCAGATCAGCATGGAAGTAAAAATTATAAAAAGGCTACAGAATTAAATATAGATCCCCAGGTTTTTGTCGATCAGATTACAGAGAGCTTTAAGCGCATTCATCATGAGCTCAATATTAGTTACGATCGATTCATAGCAACAACTGACCCTGTTCATGAAAGAGCAGCTCAATCACTCTGGAATAAGATTAATCAAGCAGGTGCTATTTATAAAGCCCAATATGAAGGTCTGTACTGCGTGGGCTGTGAGAATTTCGTGACCGAAGATCAGGCAATTGCCACTGGGAACATCTGCCCCAACCACAACCAGGCTTATGAACGCTTGAGTGAAGAGAACTACTTTTTTAAACTCAGCAACTACACAGAACAGATAAAAAAAGCGATTCAATCTAACGAGTTTATTGTTACGCCTGCTACTCGACGTAATGAGATATTGCAGACCCTTGAAGAAGGCTTAGAAGATATTAGTATCAGCCGGCCAAGACAGAAGTTGCCTTGGGGCGTACCAGTGCCAAATGATCCTAACCATGTAATGTATGTTTGGTTTGAGGCTGTGATTAACTATATCTCCGTAATTGGCTATCCAAACAGTCCTGATTTTGCTAAGTACTGGCCAGCTGATATTCAGGTAATTGGCAAAGACATCTTGCGGCATCATGCAGCAATTTGGCCAGGAATGTTGTTAGCGGCTGGACTTCCGCTTGCCAAGAAACTTCATGTTCATGGCTTTATAACCAATGATGGCAAAAAGATGAGTAAAACTTTAGGGAATGTCATCGATCCTTTTGAGGCTATAAAAGGTTACGGTGCAGATGCCTTCCGCTACTACCTGATGAGGCACGTGCCTAGCGGTGACGATGGTGACTTTAGTTGGGAAAAGTTCGAAAATTCCTACAATAATGAACTAGGCAATGATCTTGGAAACTTAGTTCAAAGAGTTGCTAGCATGATTGACCGCTATCAACAGGGCGTAATTGGTGAGATACCTCAGCCTAAGCACGATTCTGGTCCTTATCACGAGGCTATCCAAGAGTTGCAGTTTAGCCGTGCGATTGATCACGTTTTTGAGACTGTTCAGAGCTTGAATCGCTACATTGAACTTCAGAAGCCATGGCAGATAGCTAAAGAATCTGATGAAACTCATTTGCAAGAAGTATTAGCCTATCTGGCTACATCAATACTACAGATTGCGGATTTGCTTGCTCCATTCATGCCTGACACGGCTATCAAGATAAAGCAGAAGTTTGCTTCTGAGGTTGTCGATAATTCGATCGGTGTACTCTTCCCAAAGATTCACAACTATACTGAATAGCCCTGCCATGTTTACTGACACCCACTGCCA
>JAGPDM010000015.1 GCA_018057585.1 Candidatus Saccharimonadota bacterium | reverse complement strand
TACCAAAGAACGTTCACAAGTAGCGCTGCAATTGCTAGGATCGCCCAACCAGAAAACGCATAAGTCAGCCACTGTAGTACCAAAACCCCGCCCTTTACGTTATCTTTTTCGTTGTGCTGGCTATGGCTAGATACTGCCTGCATTTTTAGTTGAGTCTTTCTACTAGCTAACGCTACTTCTTGTCTTTCTATTTCTGCGAGATCGTCTACTGTGTCTTTATTTTGCTGATGATTGTTTAATTCGGCCATGATTAACCTCTTATTAGTTAGTATAAGTAAACTACATAAGCGCTTTAGATACTAGCTTATGAATAGTCTAACGCCCGCGTTTGAATGCTGAGCGGCTAGCTCGGCTATAGTCTTGCCCAAGTTTGGTTCGATCAAATCTGGAGCAATCTTAGCGAGTGGCACTAGTACAAATGCCCGATCGGCTAGTTGAGGATGCGGAATAGTTAAGCGTTGTGAACTAAGCTTTTTATCATCATATAACAATATGTCTATATCTATCTCACGCGGGCCCCAATGGTGAGTCTTAGTGCGTCCTAGATCACTTTCAATTTGCTTGATTATATCCAGTAAATCCTCTGGCGATTTATCTGTTTCGGCTATCATACAGGCGTTAAGAAAATCCGGTTGATTCTCTTCACCCCAAGCTTTGGTTTTGTAGATATCTGAAACTTTGATAATCGAAAATTTACCAGATAATTCTTCAACTGCTCGACGAATATAACCTTCTCTGTCTCCGATATTACTACCAAGCCCGAGCGCTATCATGCTGTCTTTCGACTTAAGTTAAGTGCTTTTCTTCTACCAACAATTGTTGCGACGAGCAAAACATTAAATATCAGAATATAAAGCGGAAAAGCATAGGTGGCAAACGCCCAATTGGTAATCGTTAATAACACAAACACTGCATTGACTATTCCAAACAAGAATACAACATACGATTCCGACAGAGGATGGGTGTATGATTTTTTGAATATGGGAAGCGCCGCGCTTATATCCGCCAATATCGATAAAGCAATCGCTTGATTTCCGTTACCACTTAGCAACCAGGCCACAATTGCAAAAATAGAAAATATTCCACACAAGTAATCAAACTTAGTTAGCTTCCAATATGCTTTTTTGTTAACGAACGATGCTGCAAAAACCATCAAAGGGTTAAAACCAACAATAAATGATAATAAGGCCTGCTTACCTGCAACTTCAGAAATTGCAGCAAAAAACGCAATCATCGTTGCAATGCCGATAAGCAACCAACTCAATTTGTTGGGTTGGACCTTGCCTTGAAGTGTCAAACGAACATAACTCAACCCACCAATAAATGAGATGAGCGTACCGATATAAATAAAATATTCAGGAAGCATGACCGGCAGCTCTTTGTCGTTTTTTAGCAAAATATATGAGTAGCATCATAATTCCGACAGAGGCTGTCAGGTAAAGCGGGAAGGAGTAGTTCGCAAAATTCCAATTCTCAATTGTAAGTATCGTAATAATAGATGAAATAAACGATAAACCATAGGCATGAAAGTTTTCGGTTTCAGGATGAGTAAAGCATTTTTTCATAGTTGGAAAACCAGCCAGAGCATCAGCAAGAATCGAAAGAAAAATTGCTAAAGTAGCATCCTGAGTTAATTGCCACAAAACTATTATCAAAATTACAAATCCCGCCAGCACGAAATCAGATTTAACTGTTTTCCAATAAGCTTTTTTATTAAAAAAGCTTGAAACTAAAACTAGAAACGGGCCAACTGAAGCTGACAGCGTTAGTAAAGACTGCGTCCCAACCCCTTCACTTAGTTGTGCAGAAAAAGTTATAAGCGGAATGACAAACCAAAAAAACCAAGTGACTCGATTGGGCTTAGACACCCCTTTTAATGTTGTAAATACATAACCGAGCATTCCAATGATATTTAGTGCGAAAGCAACGTAGACAAAATAATTCGGTAGCATAGAACAATAATACTGATTAATATATTGAAATGATATACTCAAATTATGAAATTAACAGTGTACATGGCTCAAAGCCTTAATGGCCTTATCGCAACCAAAAATGATGACACACCATGGTCGGATGACTCCTGGGAAAGTTATGAAAAAATAATCTCGAAATTTGAAGCTATTATAATTGGAAGAAAAACTTTTGAGTCCATTCAACAAGACCCTAATGAATGGGATAATATTGGTAATCCATTAGTTATTATACTGAGCGATTCATTATCAGTTACTGATACGAATTTTGCTTCTGTCAGATCGCCAGAAGATGCCGTGGAGATTCTTAAGCAAAAAAATATTAAAAAAGCTGCTGTGTGTGGAGGCGCTCATTTGAATACTACATTTTTAGATAAAGGCATGATTAGTGAAATGATAATTGATATCGAATCCCAATTATTAGTCAGTGGCATAAATTTCATTAATGAAAAGTATTTATCTAAAAATATTAAATTAGAGTTAATGCAGGCTAAAAAAATTAGCAAAAATTTAGCTCAACTGACTTATGTTTTAAAAATAAAAAATATATAAAACTCTTACCGTTCACGTTGATTGTAGTTAATCAACGGACAAACACTTATTGAATACCGAATTATGAGTTCGGTTACTTATTCGTCTGTTCAAGAATATCGATTGATAGCTCAACTAATTGCTCTGAACTTACGGTACTTGGGCTTTGCATCATCAAATCAACGCCGCTACCATTTTTTGGGAAAGCGATAACTTCACGGATATTTGGTTCAGCCATCAGCACCATAAAAATTCTGTCGAGGCCAAAGGCACAGCCGGCATGCGGTGGCGCACCATACTTAAAAGCTTTAATCATGGCGCCAAATTTTTCATCAACGTGCTCACGACTAAAACCAACGACCTCAAAAGCTTTATACATTACTTCTGGGTTGTAGTTACGAACCGCACCCGAACAAATCTCGTAACCATTAGCGACCATATCGAACTGATCAGCCAAGATTGAGAGCTTGTCTTCTTTTTCAAACTCGCTTAAGCCACCTTTTGGCATGCTGAATGGGTTGTGGCCAAAATCAATTTTCTTTCGCTTTTCATCCCACTCATAAAACGGGAAATCAACCACCCAAGCTAGCGCAACAACGTTGTCATCACGTAGCTCAAACCGAACCGCAAACTCGTTACGAAGTCGACCAAGTACCTTGTTGGCAACGTCTCGTTTATCAACCCCAAAGAAGATTGCATCGCCATCTTTGGCGTTTGTTTTAGAGATAATCGCTTGAATCTCATCATCAGAAAGGAATTTGGCAATTGGAGAGCGAGCTTTGCCGTCTTCAACAAAGATGTACGCCAAGCCACCAGCACCTTCAGACTTAGCAACCTCAGTGAAACCATCTATTTCTTTTCGGCTGAGGCTAACTCCATCTGCAACACAAATAGCTTTAACAACTCCACCGTCTTTGATTGTATTGGTGAAAACACCAAATTCAGTATTTTTCAGCTCATCAGACAAATCAACTAACTCCATGCCAAAACGTAGGTCTGGTTTATCGGTACCGTAGGTATTCATTGAGTCGTTATAAGTAATTCGCGGTATGTCTTCAGAGTGAAGCTTTTTTCCTCCAAATTCAGTTACCAACTGTTTAATAAGCGGCTCAGTAATCTCACGGATCTGCTCGCCATCAGTTGCGAAAGCAACTTCTAGGTCTAAGTGGTAAAAGTCACCTTGATGACGGTCGGCCCGCGGGTCTTCATCCCGGAAACAAGGCGCTATCTGGTAATAACGAGGTAAACCACCAACCATTAATAATTGTTTAAACTGTTGCGGAGATTGTGGCAAAGCATAGAATTTACCAGGATGCATTCGGCTTGGGACCAAATAATCGCGCGCGCCTTCTGGGCTTGAGTTAGCCAGAATTGGCGTGGCTATTTCCGTGAAATCAGCTGCTTGCATAAATTTATGTATCTCATGATTGAACTTTGAACGCTTAACAAGCATTTGCTGCATTTTTTCCCGACGCAAGTCAATGTAACGATACGCCAGTCGCGTTTCCTCACCCGCCATCTGATTGTCATTCGAAACACTAAACGGTAATGGTTCGGACTTGTTGAGTATCTCTAATTCCTCAACCACTACTTCGACACCGCCAGTCGCGATATCTTCGTTCACCAATCCAGATTCTCGCGAGATGACTTTACCCCTTGCGCGCAATACGTATTCGTCTCGAGCGTCTTCGGCAATTTTAAAAGCACTCTCGTGATCCGGATGAATAGTCAGCTGAACAATACCAGATTCATCACGTAGATCGATAAAAATGACGCCGCCGTGATCGCGTCGACTGTTCACCCAACCCATCAACATAATTTGCTGACCAATTGCTTCATTGCTCTCTAGTGCTAAACTTCGCTTCATATCAGGTTATTATAACAGATTACCGACTATTTATTACTGATTTATCAAATACAATAGTATCAATTTAAACTTATGCAGCTCTGTTATCTTCTAGTGTCGGATTTTCGTTAAAATTAGCCGGTGGCCTACCCAATACATCAGATGGGTCCATTCCTTCAGCTGCATATCTAAAAACACCGCGGCGCAAGGGAACAACTAGTCGATTAGTCCCATGTTTTTCTATCATTTCAGCCTGTAGTCTCCACATATCTGTATCGGACTTTTCTTGTGTAGTTGAAACTATTCGTGGATAACTATAGCCGTTTCCGACTCGCTTAGCTGCCGTCTCCTCTTCCAGGCTGTCATCAAAAATAACAAGAGTACTCGAAGCTTCTAATGGTGCTCCTGTCGGTATCATATACTGATCTGGTCTACGATCTGGATCGGTCTGTACCGGAGAGGCAAAGAATACTCGATCTTGAGATGACATGCCTGGTTGATCAAAACTACCATGACCAATGTTATGTACACCACTATTGACGTGCGCATCTGCTTCGCCATTAAACTCAACTATGGCGTATTCTGCGTCTCTTGCGAAAGGAGCAACCATTATAATTTTTTCCAATGGGATGGCTAGCGTCCCTGGTTGTGCAACCCGATCTTGACTTCCATTTTTGTAGCTCTTTGGATCATAGCCTTCTGAAAAATGTGGTACATTTGAATGCATCGTTCTCTTTTCTGACTCCATTTGAGCTGACATTCCATGACCACGCCGATACTGCTCAGTTCTCGGCATCAATCCACCAGCCTGATACACCTTACCTAAGAAGCCGGTATTATGAAATTCTAGCTGGCCAGCATAACGGACATCATTCCAAAATTCTTGCTTGGCAAAATCTATACTTAATCCAAGTTTATCAACACTTCCAAGTCGAACATCTTGTTGCTGATTGCGGTCATTACGATAGAAAATTCTTAAAGAATCTCTTTCTTCTGCCACTTGTATATCGCTACCTTCTTGTTGTGCTGTCTCCGTTATTTTTTCTGTAATTCTAGTGTGTAGTCTTCGTAAAGAATTTACTTCGCTGTCTCCCACAGTAGTGACCCCAATAGAATCTTCTCTGAACAACATATTAACACACTGTGCTGCTGTTGCTAACGTTTGTCCAGATGGTAGGTAATTATCAAATTCATCACTTTCTACCCCGTCGTTGTTTGTCTCTAAGTCGGTTTTTACTGATTCTGCTAACTTGAAAACACCATAAGCAATAGAATAATTAGTTGGCTGATCAGAATCATCGATTTCTCCACTTTGTAACTCCTTAAAAGAATCAAGTAGAAAATCTACCGTTTCAGTGTCTAGTTCACCCTCAAGTGCTGAGTCAACGATTGATGCAAGACCGTAATGATCCGCATAAAATCCTTCAATTGATGCCGCAATTTCAGGATTTGAAGTATCAAACTCGCTACCATTTATTGCTTCTTCTACTCTACTATTAAACAGCTCAACACTCAAAGCACTAGACTCGATATTAGTCTGCTCTTGTGTGCTTGGATCGCTTTCAGCCGAATGATTACTTGTTGCCATAGTGTTTATTTTTAATTTCTTTTTTTTAAGACTTAGTTTTTCTGTTGATTAAGTTCAGGCTACGCTGGGGGCAACGAATTGCCTTCACCTTCATCAGTAGCAAAAACTGAGCTTTCAACGCCTAGCTCCGTATCTTCCGGACCATTCCTCGCACGAACTCTTTCAGTAATACCAGCCCCCATTAAGGCAACCGACGAAGCTGCACCTATGGCTAGTGTGACGGTGCCAGCAGTATCCAAAAGACCATTATTCCAGCCTGTTATATTTTCAATACCGCTCGGCGCAAGACCAAGAACAGCCGTACCTCCGAGATGCTGAGCAGGATATATTGCAGCTCGCCAAGCGACTTGCCCGAGCAATCGTAATCTTCCAGGTGTACGCTGTTCAACATCACCTATTTGCTGCTCAATGTCATCATTTGTTTCTGGAATTTTTGTATTTTTTGTATTTTCTATCATTTTTATTTTTCTAAATTAATTAGTTATGATTATATTATACATTTTTTATACTATTTGTCAATTATATTAAATTAAAAAACTCCTGTAGAATTAGCGCCCAATGGATCCCGCGAAATATTCTGTTAGTTTTTGCCAACTTGCGCGGCGAGGTAGGCTTGGACAAAATCACTAATCTCGCCGTCAAGTATTGCACTAGTATCGGAAGTTTCATGTGCAGTTCGTGTATCTTTGACCATGTTGTAGGGATGAAGTACGTAGTTTCTGATTTGGTTACCCCACGCTGCTTTGGTATCGGGACCTTTAATGTCAGCGATTTTCTCAGCGTGCTGCTCTTCGGCTAACTGTGCTAATTTACTGCGCAGTATCTTCATGGCAGTTTCTTTATTTTGGATCTGTGATCGTTCGTTCTGGATGGAAATGACGATATTGGTCGGGATGTGCGTCACCCGAACGGCACTATCGGTCGTGTTAACGCTCTGACCACCATGTCCGCCAGCTCGATAAACGTCGATTCGCAGGTCTTTGTCATCAATTTCGATGTCACCAGGCTCATCAATCAACGGCGTAATTTCGACTAGCGCAAAACTAGTTTGTCGCAGGTTGTCCGAGTTAAATGGACTGAGACGAACCAAGCGATGCACACCGTGTTCGCTTTTCAGCAAGCCAAACGCATTCGTTCCCTTTATTTCTAAAGTAACCGACTTGATGCCGGCTTCATCGCCGGCTGATTCAGTGATTTGCTCGACTTTCCAGCTCTGGTTTTGCGCATAGCGAACATACATACGCCGCAACATACCAGCCCAGTCCATAGCATCAGTGCCTCCTGTGCCAGCGTGGATGCTCAGGACAGCATCTTCGCTGTCATATTGACCACCAAGCAGAAGCTGGCCGTGAAGCTGCTGATAGCGCTTGAGAGCAGCAATACGCTCGGCTGTGAGCTGAGAATCATCTCCGCCAGATAGCTCGATAATATCAGCCACTTCTTGCTCAAGAGAACGCCACGGCTCCACCGTTTCGTGCATGCGGGCTAACCGTTTAGTTTTGGCTTGAGCTTTGGCGTGGTCATTCCAAAATTCAGGACTGGCTTGCTCAATTTCAATCTCAGCAATCTGCTTTTCTTTCTCAACAATATCGAGCTTTTTTATCGCATCATCAACCGCTACTACCAGTTGTTTAAAATCAATTTCCATACTCTAACACTAGCAAATTTGAATGAAATGACGAAGTTAAGGATTAGTAATCTTACTGCGATGATGCTTTCAAGTAAACAAAAACCCCTCACTATTTCTAGTAAGGGGTTTGAGAGCGGTCAAGCTAGTGAGTGATTACCCTTCGGATAATTTATCCGTTTAGCAATGCGCTCTGCAATCGTCGTCGGCTGATAAACCAGCGTCGGATACTTGCTCCAACAGCTGCGATTACGCTACCGAGTCCGAGCATTCCAGCACCTGTCTTTGGCAGGATGCTTGGGCCAACGATTCCAGCGATTGGGCCTGGCTGGCCTGGCTCACCTGGAGTCTCTGGACCTGGAGTTACTGGAGCTTTAACGATCTTGACTTGAGCCGTGTCGCAGTCGTAACGATCAGCGTTCATTTCGCCACCGTCACAGACCTTGGCACACTCTTCACGACCTGACTCAGGTACGTAACCTTCGTCGTTGTCAGCAGCACAGACATAGTTAGTGACAACTTTGCCTTCGCCGTTTGCAGTCGCTTTAGCGTTAAACTCGATGTATACGCTCTGGCCTTTACCGATCGACTTGATAACATTCTTCAGGTTCGAACCTTGAGCTGCTACCAATTCAGCTGGTAGGTAATCTCGAACTGAGACGTTTTCAAGTGTTGTGTTACCAGTGTTAGTGAATCGGATGATGAATCGTACATCACTACCACTTTGGACTTCAACGATTTCATCGGCTTTGTTGAAACCATTCTCGCCTTTGGCATTCAAGTCAGTTGTGACTTTCTTCTCAACGTCCATCTTTGGATTCTTGTTGACTTCGACTTCTGCCGTGTCGCAGTCTTCGAGGTCAATCTTGCCGTCGTCGTTTGTATCATCAGTTACACAGACTTTGTTGATACCTGAAGTCATTGCCTTAGCATTGATTTCGAAGTAAACAGTCGCGCCTGGCTTGAGCTCTTTGATAACCGCGTTAGTTGGATCACCTGAGACATATTCAATGCCTTTTGGTAGATAATCCGTCACTTTGACGTTTGTTAAGGTAACATCACCAGTGTTTGTAACTTTGTAGATGTAGCGAACGATGTCGTTCGGACTAACAACTACTTTCTCTGAAGCCTTATCGTAGCCATCTTTGCCAACAGCCTTTAGATCAGTTGTGACGCGCTTGTCTACGTTGATTTTCGGATTAGCCACAACAGTTACTGTTGCGTCGTCGCAATCGTCAGCTTTGTTAGGTTCATTCGGGTTAACTTCTTTTGCGTTTACACAAGCTGTGTTAACCAGGTTGCCAGCTTTGTAAGCAGCTACTTTAGCTTTAAGATTGATTGTAATGCTCTGACCAACTTTGAGCTCAGGGATAACATAGCTAAGGTTTCGCTTAGCGGCATCAATTGTGCCCTTGTCGGTGCTGATGAGTGTAACTCCAGCTGGAGCTGCGTCTCGAACACTTACATTCTTAAGGTCAACGTCACCAGTGTTTTTTATAACGAGTTGGTAGGTAAAGTCTTGGCCAACTTTAACTTCCTTCTTTTCAACGCCATCGACTTTTTTGTCGATTGTGACGTTTGGAGTTTGCTTCTTAACAGTCACGATTGCGTCATCGCAGTCATCTTTACCGTCAGCGACGTTAGGATTTACTTCTTTGGCATCAACACAGGCGTTGTTGATCAACTCACCAGCTTTGTAGTTTTTAACAACTGCTTTGAGTGTAAAGGTTTTACTTTCACCAATCTTCAGTGAAGGGATTGTGTGAATCCAGTAGAACCGGTCATCGTTGGGAACGATTGGTGCAAATCGAGTCGGGATTGTACCCTGTCCAATTTTACCTTCATCTGCGCTCAGTAGTGTAATACCACTTTGTGCGACATCGTCAACCAGCACGTTCTTCAGATCAACCTGACCATTGTTTGTAACTTTGATCTGGTAAGTGAACTCAGCGTTAACTTTAACTTCCTTCTTTTCGACACCCTCACTAAGTGCCGCAAAAAAAGCAATCATTGGCACGATTGTAAGTAGTAGCCAGCTCAGACGGTTGGGCTGGACCTTACCAAGCAGAGTTAAACGGACATAGCTCAATCCACCGATAAACGATAGTGCTGTACCAATATAAATGACCCATTCAGGTAGCATTATTAATGCCTAGCTTTTTGGTTCTGTAGATAATTGTAGTGAATATCACTCCGTTATTTATTGTTAACCAGACGGGAAAAGCCAAGAGATTAATATCTAGCCTGCCGACAGACAGTATAGATAAAGTTCCTGCAACAACCCCACTAGCCCACAGAAGTGGGAGTTCTGAGGCTGGATCTTTATAGCTTTTTATTAATAAAAGATAAACACCCGCGCTATCTATAAGAATCGCAATCCATAGCACAAAAGCTGGGTTATTCGTTAAATACCACAGTAATAATCCGATAGCTGCAAAAACCAATGCAAACTTATCTCTTAGTAAAAATCCGCCGACTCCGTATTTAATACTTAGCAAAAAGACAATTAGAGGACCAACAGTGCCCCCAACAGATAGTAGTACAGACTCCCTGCCGCCCTCGGCTAGCTGCGAAGAAATCAAACTAAAACCTAGCACCGTCCAGATGAAAAAAGCAGCCCGTTCTGGCTTTGTATTGCCCTTTAAAATATCGATCACATACGGAATATAAGAAAGTAGCAATACTACAAATGATAGCCAGCCCAATATCTGGGTCACCTCGTAGCCTTTTGCTGTCGATTGCCAACTGTTATAAAGCTAACTGTCAAAAGATTAATTAGTGTCAGATAAAGCGGGAATAGATACCTGCTAACTTCCCAAGAATTAATCGTAAGCAATACGATTACCGGGCCAGCCACTGCAAATAAATATGTAACTGCTGGTTCCGTCGAGGGCTCTTGTTTGATTTTTATGAAGGTTGGAACATATGCTAGAGCATCAGCAATAATTGCTAACACAAGCGCAACAATTGGTTGGTCAATAATTGCCCACAATAGGATTGCAAGCACGACTATTACTGCCACCAAATAATCTAGAGGTTTTGTTTTCCAATAACTTTGCTCTACGAAAAAACTAAGCACAAAGACTAGCAACGGAAAAAAACTAGACGCAAAAGGGGCCAGTGTTTGAATGCCACCCCCGGCACTATAAGCTGCTGCAAAGCCAACACCAGATGCAAACGCCCAGAGACCCCAAGTAACTTTGTTTGGTTTTGCCTGACCGACCAACATTTTATAGATGTAAAATATTGTTCCAAACAGAAACAGACCGGAGCCTACATATGCAAAGTACTCTGGTAGCACTTCGTCTACGGTGCTAGGCGGTTAAGGTCTCGTGGGAATAATGTCACTTCTTTAATGTTGTTTAAGCCAACTATTTTTTGAGTGACTCGTTCTAGACCCATTCCGAAACCGCCATGTGGTGGCATGCCATACTTCATTGCATTTAGTAAAGGCTGGTAGCCTGGGTCAGTTGGATCACCACCAGCTAAGTCTTTGAGTTGCTGCACGACGACATCATAACGGTTTTCTCGCATGCTACCAGTTGTGATCTCAACGCCGCGAAATAGCAAGTCTACCCTATCTGCTTGATCTGTATTTTGCTCATTAGCCTTGTGGTAGAACTTCATTTCGCTAGCTGGCCATTCACTGACAAACACTGCTTCACAATCCAAATTCTTCTTCGCGTATTCACAGACCCAACGCTCTTCATCAGGTCGCAGATCTTTCTCACCGATGCTATTTTCGCCTGTAGCCTTACTGTACTTTTCGTGGATTTCAGACATTGAGATCGTTGGAATTTCAGTTTTTAGCATTGGTTTGTTCTGGTTGAATCGTTTCAACTCGGTTTCGTGTTCATCCCAAACTCGATCAACGATCGTGTTTAATAAACGACTAAGCAGATCTTTTAGTTCATCAAGGTTAATAAAACCCATCTCGCCGTCGATAGATGTGTACTCGGTCATATGCCTAGTAGTGGCACTCGGTTCTGCCCGGTAGACTGGTGCAATTTCAAATGCCCGCTCAAAGACACCAACCATCATTTGTTTATAAAACTGCGGACTTTGGGCTAATGTAGCTTCCTTGCCAAAATAATTTAACTTGAAGACCTCAGCTCCACCCTCAGTCGCTTCTGCTAGTAGCTTCGGTGTATGTATTTCGGTAAATTCGTTTTCGTAAAAGAAGTCGCGAGTTGCACGAGTAATTGTTGACTGAATCTTAAAAACTGCCGCTTCCTGAAGATTACGCAGGCCAATTGGACGATGTTCGAAAAGAGTATCTAGGTTATCGCTGCCGTGCTTTAATGGTTTGTCGATTTCGATTGGCGGTTCAGCTTCAACTGCAACTTGGATATCTAGTTTCGGATCATGAAGTTCGGCTCCGCCCGGTGCTCGATCATCTTTTAATACCGTGCCTTCAATCTGTAAAACAGTACCAATCTGCATACCACGCAGCTTCTCAACCTCGTCTTTATCCTCAATCAAAACTTGGGTCAACCCAGAACGATCTCGGATATTAATAAAGTTCAGTCCGCCCATTTTTCGTTTTTTATGTAGCCAACCCTGAATTGTCACTACTTCGTCAATATGTTCTTTTAGGTCTCTACTTAAAATTCGCATAGTAGTTAGTATCCCTTATCAGAGGTGTTCAATCAAGTACTAGCAATTACTAAATAGATACTATTAGAGCGAACATTCTCAGCTACGTTTTATTTTTTGGAGCTCTGAGCCTGTTTTTTAGCAACGACCCGCATGTCTTCGTATTGGTCGAACTCGTCAACTATTTGTTTGCCTAAGATTTCTTCGATAACATCCTCGATCGTGATTAGTCCTACAACTTCTGAGAATTCGTTTACAACCACAAACATATGATGCTTAGTCTTAAAGAAGGCGTTTAAGACATCATCTAGCTTTTCTTTTTCATTAACAAAGTAGACTTTGCCTTCCATAGCCTCTTTGGCAGTGATCTTGTCTTTTACCTGCACGAGGTCTCGCAAAAATAACGTACCTATGACCTTATCGATTGAGCCTTCATAGACGGGAAAACGATTAAAGCCGGTTTTATGCAATTCATCTAGAATGATTGGGGAAATTATTTCGTCCTGGTCAATTGCTTCAATAACGCTCCTTGGCGTCATCACCTCTTCGATTAGTTTATCGCCGAAGTTCAGTGCATTTTCGACTATTCGAAGCTCATCCTCCTCAACGTCACTATCAGAACTGCGACTGTGCTCTTCAACAATTTTAATCAGCTCGTCTTTACTAAATATCGGTGGTAATTCGGCACCTAGAGTCCTATCGAGCATTAAACTTAATGGATATGCGATTGGACTTAAAATCAACATAAATTTATCGACTAGCGGTGCTACTTTCGAGCCTAATCGCAAAGCATGGCGGCTAAAGACGGCCTGAGGGATAATTTCACCAAATATCGTAATTAGCACGGTAGAAGCTATTACGGCAATCAGGCCAGCTGTTCGTTTACCTAAATAAATCGAGAACATAGAGTTAACAAGAACATTTCCAATCAGAAGAGTCACCAACAACTGATTGCCTCGTTCACGTAGCGGATAGATCAAAGCTGCTTCTCTGCTACCAAGTTCCATTTTGCGTTTTAATTCTTGCGGACTAAGAGACAAAAGTCCTAGTGAAAGCCCAGAAAACAATGCAGAAAAACCTAGTAAAAGTAATGTAGTAAATATATCTCCCACGTTGCTATTCATTATACCCCAGTAAGCCAAGTTTTACTTGCAAATGTTTGTTATGATTAGTGCACTAACTTAAGAGGCATAAAATGAGCAATAAAGTATTTTACGGAATAATAGCAGTGATTGTTGTCGCAGTAATCGGTGGAGTCATCGTATCGGGCGGTGGTAAAAAGAAGGAAGACGTCAAGAAAATTGATATAGCGGCAGTTACGGAAAAAGATCATGCTAAAGGTGCCGAGAATCCTAAAGTGACATTGATTGAATATGGTGATTTCCAGTGCCCGTTCTGTGGGGTTGTCCATCCTACATTGAACCAGGTCTTGCCTGAGTACAAAGATAGCGTTAAGTTCGTTTATCGACACTTCCCTATAACCAACATCCACCCTAATACTTTAGTCATGCACCGCGCGGCTGAAGCCGCCAGTAATCAGGATAAATTCTTTGAACTCTACGATATGATTTATGAAAATCAACAGGAATGGAGTGAGAGTAAGAATCCACTAGAAATTGTCACTGGTTATGCGAAACAAATTGGACTAGATGTTGATCAATTCAAAAAAGATATCAACAGCGTAGAGGTCGCCGACAGAGTCAGAGAAGTAAAAAATGAAGGCGAGAAGGCTGGCGTTGAATCAACCCCAACCTTCTTCGTTAATGGTAATAAAGTTGATGCACCTCGCTCTGCAGATGAACTGCGAGAAATCCTAGACAAAGCTCTAAAAGACGCAAATAAATAGGTTAACTATAAAGCAATGGTAGTTCGAACTTCTGTACCTTAATATTTGCTTTGCGACTTCTTACAAAACGGACCTCAATAGCCATAGAATGGTTCTCCATAATTTACCTCTTTTTTTATTATTGTTTGTTTTTGCCTCACACTGGCAAGGGAACTAGATTACCAATTATAGAAAGCCGTGTCAATACTACTTGAGCTTGAAATGAGTTAAAACCAGCGCTGTCTTCGGAAAAATATCAAAAGCAGCACCGATATAGAAACAATCATTATTATGATAATTCCAAATGCAAAGGGGTGATGGTCAAAAGGCAGAGCAACGTTCATGCCGTAGATGCTACCGACTATTTCTGGTACTGTCATCAGAACCGTCAGAACAGTTAGTTGTCTAATCACCCTGTTTAGGTTGTTGCCCATTATGGTCGAGTAGGCTTCACGTATGTTGACTATCGTCTTTATCGAAGCTCTACTAGACTCGATAGATTGTTCGCTATTGAGCAGGAGATCTTCCAAGATATCCTCATCTTCTTCAAAAAGCTTTATATGCCTACCACTTAGTAATCTTCTTAGGATGGCATTTGTCGGTGCTAGCGACGAAAGAAAGTCGTCAATTTGATCCTCAATAGCTACGAAGTTAATAAAATCACTGTTACGAATATCCTCAACCCGCAAACGCGATCTAGTCGATTTTATCTGTCTACTAACTGACGTCAACTGGGCATTATATGCACCGACAATTATAGTCAATAATTGCAGCAATAATTTAGTTCTTTGAGTTGTCGTAACGTCTGACCGGCTATTTAAGAAATTATCTAGCTGAGGTAGTTTCTTGGCAGATACAGTAATAAATGTATCAGCACCAATTATAAACAGCATTGGGACAGTCTCAGCTTGCAGGTGATCGTTATTGTAGACAAATCGTGTAAATATATAATTGTGCTTGCCTTCAACTTCAAACCTGGGAACCTCATCAATATCTAGGGCATCATCTAGGTGACCTTCGTCGACACCAAATTTTTCAACTAATTGATTTATTTCATCTTCTGATGGATTTTCAACATAAATCCACGCACCTTTTTTGTAATTATCAATCTGCTCAATCTTTGAACTCGCTGATGTTACACCGCGGAATAAATACTTAATCATGTACCTAACTTTAATCGGTTAAACACATCGGTGCAAACCCTTATGCTAAAGTTGCGATTATCCTAGAGATTAGCTCGACTTAATTAACAAATTCTCGGGCATTTGCAAAAAGCTGTAACCAAGGACTTTCGTAGCCCCAAGTTTTCGGAGCCCAACTAAACTGCTTGGTTAAAAAAGCCCGTTCTGGGTGAGGCATCAGAATTGTCGCTCGTCCATCTCGTGTTGTAAAACCAGTATTTCCGTCGATTGATCCATTAGGATTTAGTGGAAAGTACTTGGCAGATTGGCCATAATTATCTACATACCTAAGAGCAGTTAGGGCATTTATCTGATCCTGACTACTGTCGAACTTAGTTCTGCCCTCGCCATGTGCAACAGGCACTGGAAGTTTCGAGCCCTCCATGCCTTTGAATATGATGCTTGGCGATTTCCTAATCTCGGTCATTACCAGTCTCGCTTCGAATCGCTGTGACTCGTTAGTAGTAAACCTAGGCCAGTTTTCGGCACCTGGAATTAATTGCTTAATCTGGCTCAGCATTTGACAGCCATTACAGAATCCAAGGCTAAAGGTATCTTCTCTTGCAAAGAATTCTCCGAACTGAACCTTTAGATCTTCGTGGAATAATATAGTTTTAGCCCAACCACCACCACCACCAAGTACGTCTCCGTAGCTAAATCCACCGCCTGCGGCAAGTCCAGCAAATTCGGAAAGCTGATTGCGCCCTGCAAGTAAATCAGTCATGTGCACATCAACTGCTTTAAAACCGACTTTATCAAAAGCAGCCGCCATTTCTACGTGGCCATTTACTCCCTGCTCGCGCAGGATAGCAACTTTAGGTCTGTAATTAACTAATGAAAACTTAGGTGATTTTTTAATTTTGAAACTAGTTTCTGCAAACAATCCTGGATTCTGTCTGTCGGACAAAAATTCAAATTCTTGTTTAGCAGTATCCGGATTATCTCTACGTTTTTGAATTTCGTAACTAGTTCTAGACCAGGTTTCCTGTAAATCATAGATATCGAAACTTTCACCAGCGATATTTAATTTTTGAGTATCATTAATTTTGCCGATTTGTTTTGCGAACGGTAGCTGCGTTAATACATGATCCAGGTCCTTTTTACGGACCTGGATGACTGCTCCAAGCTCTTCGTTGAAAAGCTGATCAAGACTTGAATCGAGCCCTTCAACGTCAACACCTAACCGTCCAGCAAAACACATCTCGGCTATGGTTGTGAATAGCCCGCCATCGCTACGGTCGTGATACGCAAGTATCATATTTTTCGACATTAATTCCTGCAATTGAATAAAAAAGTGCTGCAAGATGTCAGGATTATCAACATCCGGTGTATCTGTTGATCTTAGCTCGAACACTTGTTCTAAAGCCGAAGCACCCATCCGGTTCTTACCGTCTGCTAAGTCTATAAATAACAATCTACTATCTTCATTGTCATGCAAATTTGGGGTTACTGATAGCTCTGTATTATAGACTGGTGCAAAGCCGGAGACTACTAGACTTAGTGGTGAAGTGACAGTTTTTTCTTGCCCGTCATCGTACCATTTCGTACTCATACTTGTACTGTCCTTGCCGACCGGAATAGTTAAACCTAGCCTTGGACACATTTCCATCGCAACGGCTTTGACCGTTTCGTAAAGTTCTAAATCCTGATCATTATTACCAGAGTTCACCATCCAATTAGCGCTCAGTTTTATATGGCTTAGCTTTTCAATCGGTGCCGCGACCATGTTTGTAATCAACTCTCCAATGGCCATCCGGCCACTCGCTGCTGCATTGTAAACTGCAATCGGTGCCCTCTCACCAAGTGCCATTGCCTCACCAGTCACTCCCTCGAAGTCACTAGCAGTTACTGCAACATCTGCCACTGGAACTTGCCAAGGCCCTACCATTTGGTCGCGCACATTTAAGCCACCAACCGTCCTGTCACCTATATTTATTAGGAAGCTTTTGCTGGCAACCGCAGGCAAGCTTAAAACTCTTTGTGCGGCTGTCTTTAGGTCTATATTAGAATAATCTGATTTAGTGATCTCCTTTGACGGAGATGTTTCAATGATTTTTTCCAGCTTTGGTGAATTACCGAATATTAGTTCAAGTGGAATATCTAAAGCGTTATTATCAAACTGGCTATCAGAAACAAGCAGGCTACGATCATCGGTCGCTTCTCCAAGTACGGCATATGGACACTTCTCACGTTCGCAATAGCTTTTAAATTGTTTGAGATTTTTAGGAGCAACAGCCAGAACGTAACGTTCTTGAGCCTCGTTACTCCAGATTTCCAATGGGCTCATGCCCTTTTCAGCATTAGGTAGAGTACGTAATTCGAGCTTTGCACCTTTTCCTGCATCTGCAACAAGCTCTGGTAAAGCGTTACTCCAGCCACCGGCACCAACGTCGTGGATAGATTCAATTGGATTATGCCGTGCCGACCAGCAACTGTTTATCACTTCCTGTGCACGACGTTGCATTTCTGGATTTTGGCGTTGAACACTAGCGAAATCCAGCTTAGCATCCTGGGCACCAGTAACCTGAGAGCTAGCCGTACTACCTCCGAGCCCGATCAACATAGCCGGGCCACCTATAGTAATGATCTTGTAACCGGCCTTGATTGTCGCTTTATCTACATGCTTTGGTCTAATGTTAGCCAGTCCACCACCAAGCATTATTGGCTTGTGGTAGCCGATAACTTTGCCGTCGATCTCAGTTTCGAATGTCCGGAAATACCCAGTAAGGCCAGTTCGTCCAAATTCATTATTAAATGCCGCCGCACCAAGTGGTCCGTCAGTCATTATCTGCAATGGATTCGCCATACGGCCTGGCTTGCCGTAAGGTTTTTCCCACGGCTGTTCAAAACCAGGAATGTTTAGATTACTGACACTAAAGCCAACTAATCCAGCCTTGGGTTTGGCTCCACGACCAGTTGCACCCTCGTCTCTTATCTCACCACCACTCCCTGTTCCGCTACCAGGGAACGGGGCAATAGCTGTCGGATGATTGTGGGTTTCAGCCTTAATGACTATGTCGGTCGGTTCCTCGTTTACAGAGTATTCACCGGTTTCGCTATCTGCGAAGAACCTCTTAGCAGTGTAACCTTCGATAACTGCGCCATTGTCGTGGTAGGCGCTCTTCACGCCTTCCGGATTCAACTCATGTGTGTTCTTGATCATCTGGAATAACGATTTATCTTGACGCTCTCCGTCGATCGTCCAGCTGGCGTTAAAAACTTTATGTCTAGCATGCTCACTATTCGCCTGCGAGAAGGTCATCAGTTCAGCATCAGTTGGTTTCCGATCAAGTTTTTCATAGCTATCAACCAAATAATTAATCTCTTCATCAGATAGTGCTAATCCTAGTTCTTTGTTTATTTTGTCAATCGATTCAAAATAGATATCGACTGACTTCAATGGCTTTGGCTCAAATTCGGAGAACAAACCTTCTGCATCTTCTACGCTATTCAATATCTGCTCTGTCATACGATCAAATAGTTGATCTAAATCAGATGGAATCTTATCGAAATAGTAAACAACTCCTCTTTCAATACGTCTTATTTTATCTAGCCCGGTATTGCGAGCAATCTCGGTTGCCTTGCTAGACCAAGGGCTGATTGTACCGATTCTGGGAATAACGATTGCTGACTCACCGCCTACTTCTTCGACAAAATCCTCGCCGTAATCGAGTAATTG
>JAGPDM010000014.1:4322-19029 GCA_018057585.1 Candidatus Saccharimonadota bacterium | reverse complement strand
CCTGATATGTGAATGTTATTTAAACAATAATACATTTTATCTTGCCCTTCGGGCCGACTGAAAGGAGTTGTTAAAATGATTGTTTCAATAACGATGAACATCTCAAGATGAAGGATCAGCCCAGGAGTTTTACGTTCCATTTGCTGACAAAAGGGATATTAATTTGATTCTTAATAAGAACACCTCTACTAATTTGCATAATGCTAAAGCTTGTTATCTAATCAGTTTAAAGTCATAATAACTACATATTTTTCGCTAGTAATAGTGAAGGATCGTTTCTTGACAGACAGACAATACAAAGTGAGACTAGATTGCATCAAGCATTGCCCTCTAGCCTCAGTTTGTGGAGATGTCACAGACATGGGCAAACTGCCTCGGGGACCGAACAAACAAGGAGCAAAGAAATGAATATGCCCACAATGAAGCAGACGAAAACGGCCGTCAAGGAGCTCTTCGTGCTCCTCTCGATTGCGGTGATCTGGAAATTCCTGATCATCGACATCGTTACCAGCGGACTCTATGAGACAAACACACTGATCGGCGTTGGGCTGGTCGAGACATGGATCATGCTTTGGACGGTGGTGTTCGTTCGGCTGGACTCTAGAGACAGGACAGAGATCGTCACCATGTCAAAAGATGAGATCTATTGGCGATCTGCGACAAGGATGCAGAAATTCAATGTCGTGGTGGTGGCCATCACCCTGGCTTTCGGTATTTGGACCCTCTCAGTGATGTACTGGACAATGATGTTCGGTCGACCAGTCACCCCATAAGCCAATCACCTAAAGGAGGTAAAAAATGAGCTCTGACCCCAACAAAATCATTCGTCAGCGAATTCGACGTTTTCCTCACTGGCGGTTTTACATCGGTGTCGGCGTTTGGGCGCTGCTTATCGGCGTGTTCTTCGCTGCCGTGATCACGTCAATCTGAAGACTCGCAAGAGCACCAGACAGGCAAGAGTACGGCTCTAGAGACCTCATGTATCGTTTTCATGAACCTCTCTAACCCATCTTCGTTTAAAATCTCTTGTCTGTCTGTCGCCCCTCTTATTCTGCAGATTATATTGCTGTACTGATGAGTCCTAGTGAGGACGAAAATAAGAGCAGATTTAGTACTAGATAGTTCATTCTTTTTTTTAAAACCTTTAATGATACTTGTGCCGACAAGTACCTCAAGCTCCTGGGCTTTCCTCGTTGTTTATTCCTAGATCAAAAGGAAACTAACAAATCCCCGCTGGTAGGATTTGAATTTAATTTACCCGGTTTCCGAGCCTCCGCACGCCTTGATGGCGGATTGGCCACATCGGCTTTAACTGATGAGAATAGTGCTAGTCTGTCCTGACGAAACTGCGGCTGTTTGAGATTAACGATTTAGTTAATCGAGTTCCGCAGTTTCTCAAGATGGAGTAGTGGTATTATCAATCATGTTAAAACGCAGTGGTTGGTTTTTCCGATACCTTTTGCCACCAAAAGGTATCACTACAGTTCTTCGTTTAGAAGAACACGCAACCTAAAAGTTTTCTAAAAAAGATTATTCTAACTATTCTCGAAAACACGATAACTTTTCTAAAGTCCGCCCCTAGTCCATACTAAGACCTATGCATGTTTACTTTAGCGGAATTGGCGGAGCTGGACTTGGCCCATTAGCTCTTTTAGCCCTGGATTGTGGCTATGAGGTTTCTGGATCTGATCTAAACGAAAGCCCATTTACAAAAAAGATTGAAGCCAGAGGTGTCAGAGTTAGTCTCAGCAATGACAGCAGTAAAAACCTACACAAGGTGCACCAAAAGAATCCTGTCGACTGGATAGTCTACACCTCGGCACTGCCGGATGAACACCCGGAACTAGCCTTTGCGGCAGCGAATTCAATCCGGAACACTAAGCGTGATGAGTTTGTAAATCACGTTATTAAAGACAAAAAACTCAAGATGATTGCTGTTTCTGGTACTCATGGTAAAACTACAACATCGGCAATGCTAGTCTGGCTATTTAATACTCTCAAGATGCCAGTAAGCTACCAAGTAGGAACTAATTTGCCCTGGGGGCCAAGCGCTGAGTACGTAGAAGAATCTGAGTATTTTGTCTACGAGGCTGATGAGTATGACCGCAATATGCTTCACTTCCACCCTCTACTTTCTGTTATTCCCAGCTTAGACTACGACCACCCTGATACATACCCAACTCAGGACGACTATTCAGATAGTTTTCGTAAGTTTACCGAACAGAGCAAGCAGACACTAGCTTGGGAATCCATCAAAGACAACCACAATTTAACAAACTCTACAGTAATTGCTGATGATACGGATATCAGCAGTATCAAGCTAGCAGGTGTCCACATGCGTAAAAACGCTTTTCTGGCTGTCCAAGCCTTCAAACTACTACATAAAGAGCTAACAGAAGACGAGCTAGTTGCTGCCATAAGTAAGTTCCCTGGCACGCAGAGACGCTTTGAAAAGATTAAAGAAAATTTATATACCGACTACGCTCACCACCCAACAGAGCTTAGCGCTGTGATGCAAATGGCCTTAGAGTTATCTGATGATGTTGTGGTTGTGTATCAGCCACACCATGATAAACGCCAGCAGGAGGTGTTTGGGCTCTATGCAGACGTCTTTAGGGACATATCTAAGCTTTACTGGCTACCAACTTATGAACCGGCAGGTAGAGGCGATGATAACGCCCTGAGTCCAGAGCAGTTGATAGTTGGGTTATCTAATTCTGACGTAGCCCAACCTGCACAAATTGATAATGATCTCAAACAAGAAATAACCGAACATTTAAGCTCAGGAAGCCTAGTTTTAGCCTGTTCAGCCGGTAGCCTGGACAACTGGTTACGCAAAGAATTCAGCTAGTCGACACTATCGATTGTCGCCAGAACCACCAAGCTTTCCCCGTTTCTGACGAGATTCGAGCTTGGCTAGATTGTCTTCTGCAATCTGCGAGAGGCTACTTCCCGTAATGTCTGCCAGTCGAGCTAAATACCAGAGCACATCACCAAGTTCGTGACTTAAATCTTTCTTAACCAGCTCAGACATCTCACCATTGCTGTCACGTAAGACTTTCTTGATTTTCTCTGCGACCTCACCCGACTCACCAGAAAGTCCTAGCGCCATGCGGGCTAGGACTAGAACTTTATCATCGCCTTCGATAAGAGTTTTTGCACTACGACCCTGGTAGTCGTCGAGCTGCATTATTTCTTAGTAGTTTTTTTGGACGAAGTCTTTTTTGCTGAAGCTTTTTTAGCTACTGGCTTGTTTACGACAGCTGATTTAACTGTAGTTTTAGTTGCAACTACGTTAGCTGTTTTAGCTGGCTCAGAAACCTTTGCTTCACAAGACTCACCGGCACAGTCTTCACAGTTTTTGCGACGAACTACGAAAAAGTAGAAAGCTGCTGCAAAAGCGATTAGTGCTAGCAAAATAAGTATGTTTGATAGAGCACCATTAACTACATAGTTTTCGGCAAACCATGAGATCTCTTTACCACCAGCTAGCTTCTCCTGGTAAAACTGGGCTTTGTCTTGTACGTAGTTTTGAACCGGTACAAAGAATATAAGCTGGATAACTTGTTCCATGATTATGGCGAGTAAACCACCTAAAAATATTGTTGGTAATTGAATTTTATTTCTTGACACTTGTCCTCCTAAGACTTCTTTATAGTTGAATTTGTAAACTCATTATAACAGTACAGTTTTATTTAATAAAACTAATCTTTAGCTTTATCAAGCTTATCGAGCTTTAATGCCTTAACACCGAAGTAAACTACGGCGGCAATGATTAGAAAATCAATCAAAGTTGAGACGAATGCACCCCAACTTAACTCAACCCCACCAATCTTTGTCATTTTATCAGCAAGAGCTACACTACCGAGCAAGGCACCAACAAGCGGGTTGATAATGTTATCAACCAAGCTAGATACGATGTCGCTAACTGCACCGCCAAGTATAAAACCAACGGCCAGTCCGACCACGCCTTGTTCACGTATGAAATCTACAAACCCAGTCAATTGATTAGGTTTTTTACCTGCTTCCTCTTTTACTACTGCTTCTGTCATATTATCTCCTCTAACTTATTTTACTAACTTGAAAACATCATACTTGATTTAGCCTGAACAGTCGCGCTAGGATTATGGACTCTAACAATTGACGCACCACGTTGCAAAGCAAATACGGCTAGGGCAACGGAACCACCGTCTCTCTGCTCAACTGACTGCTGACCCATAAGTTCACCGACGAAACGCTTGCGACTGGCACCAATCAAAACTGGTAAACCCATACTGTATTCAGACATTTGATCAATTAATTTGAGATTACTGATTAGATCTCCACCAGGTAGCTTGCTGTAGTTTTGTTCTGCAAGATTACCGAAACCTAGCCCAGGATCAATGATCAGCTTATCTTGATCTATTCCTTGGCTTTCGGTCTTGCTGACTATTACTCTAATCTGTTTTTTGCAAGATTCAATCAAATCAGTCTGCAATGGCGTATTACGCATAACCACTAAACTACAGCCTGCATCATTAATCACCTGCGCCATAGCCGGATCACTTAGTGACGAAATATCATTGATGAAATCTGCCCTTGCATCTAATGCCGCTTTAGCAACTGCGGCTTTTTGAGTATCAATGCTAATCAGTATTTTCGAGCTTTGTTTTCTAACGGCTCCGACAACTCTGACTACTCTTCTGGATTCTTCTTGGGCATCAATCTTTTCGTGGCCTGGGCGGGTTGATTCGCCACCGATATCGATAATTTTTGTGTCTGATTCTAATATCTGTTCAACTTTTTGTTCAAGCTGCTCATCGCCATCCAAATCCCCGCCGTCACTGAATGAATCTGGTGTCGCATTTAGTATTGCCATAACGACAGGTTGAACAAATTCTGAGCAGCTACCTTGGGCTGAGAATATCGTAAACTTCATGATTCCAAAACACTTATTGCCGTATCAAGACATTTTTTAACATCTGTTTTTCTGCCTGTCTGATTAGTCGCCTCAGCCATAGCTTCGAGTGTTCGCAAGATATTTTTGCGACTGCACTGTTCGCCCATTTGGCCAATCCTGACTATCTTATGACCAAAGGCACTAGCTATCTCGACACCGTGGTCATCACGCATTATTGAACGCATTTTCTGATCATCAAAGCCGTCGGGAACAGTAATAGCGACAATCGATAAAAGCCTGAAGGCTTCGTCGATATATAGCTCAAAACCCATAGCTTTAACGCCAGCTTGCAGAGCTGTTGAGGCTTTTTCGTGTCGAGCAATTCTTGTCTCAAGCGTTTCCTCGATAATTAAATGTAACGCCTGATGAGTTGCTAGCAGCCCGGGGACTGGTGCCGTGTAGTGATAGTTATGATACCCCCAGAAGTTCCAGGCTTTCTTGGCATCCAAGCACCAGTGCGGCATACGTTCTGTGCGATTCTCAATTACCCGCCAAGCACTGTCGGCAAAAGCCACGAGGGCAATCCCAGGTATTGATGCTAGGCCCTTTTGGCCACCAGTTAGACAGAGGTCGATACCCCATTTATCCATAAGTAGCTCGGTTGTAGATAGCGTACAAACCGCATCAACGACGTATAAGGCACCGTGGGCTTTTACTAATTTACCAATTTCGGAAATGAAAATATTCTTTATGCCATTCGAGCTTTCACCTTGGACTATCGTAACTACATCGTAATTGTTTTTACTTAACGCCTCATCTACTGAGCTGGGAGTAATTGGATTATTCCCATCAGCCTCAAGTAGATCAACCTCAGCACCTACCGCTTCTGCCATTTCAGAAAACCTGTGCGAGAATGTACCGTTTACCAGCACCAGTGCTCGACGCCCCGGCCAAAGCAAGTTAGTCATGGCCATTTCCATGCCGGCACTGCTTGGACCACTCAAGCCAATTATGTGTTCAGCCTTTGTCTGGAATACGTAACGTGACATCTGTTTAATGCCATCTAAAACCTTATTCATATCTGGCCCCATGTGGTTGATAATAACGCCGTTAGCAGCTGAAACACTCTTCGGCAAGGGAACCGGCCCCGCACCCATTAGCAGGATTGGTTCTTCAGGTAAGATATCTTGCAGGCTGGGTGAGCTTGGTATTTCTATATCCATCTATCTGACCTGTCTGACTGATTGCTGACTCAAGTCTAGGATCACCGAGGAGCTATTAGCCACAACTTTATTACTGCCGACATAGCAATCCACCTTCTTACCGAAATAGTTCTTAGCTTGTGTCTTGGACAGGGCTGGTATTTGTCCTTCAGGATTGGCACTTGGGGCAACCAGTGGTCCAGTTTTAAATATAAGTTTTCGAAGCATATTAGAATCTGGCATTCTAAATGCCAAGTTAGGCTTACCTCTTGTGAGATACCTTGGTGCGTTTGGTGTATTGATAATAAGACTGGTTTTTGCTGGCCAATACAGCTCAGCTCTTGCAACATCTGTATCGGAAACTCCAAAATTCTTGAGCTCTTTAGTGTTAGAAATTAAAACTATTAAAGATTTAGTTCTGTCGCGCTGTTTTATCTCGTAAATTCGATCTATCGCCTGCTGATGGTCTGTACTAGCTAATAGGCCATAGACTGTATCGGTTGGCCCGCAGACAACACTTCCGCTTTTAAGCAGGCTAACAGACGACGGGTTGTACCAAGACTGCTCACGCATAATATAACGAATAGTAGCATGAGTTTGCTTTGACCGATATACTTGAATAGTAATGATTAATCTCATAGATAAATTAGCCTATTGGTCAACCCATAATGGAATAAAATTCCTGTTCGTCGTCCTGATTGGACTGCTGATTAGACGGTTTGGTAAGAATTTTATCGAGGGAATTGTTCGGCGTAGCGTAAGAATCGATAAGGCCGGCAGTACACATGATAAAGCCCAGCGTGAAGCTACTTTGATTGGGATCTTCTATGTAGTTCTTAACTTCATCTGGTGGAGCATACTAACAATGTTCCTTTTGGACCTTACAGGTGTTAATCTTGGGCCGATCGTTGCTGGAGCTGGGCTGGCCGGTGTGACGCTAGGTTTCGGTAGCCAATGGCTGATACGTGACATTATCTCTGGCATGTTTATCATATTTGAAAACCAGTACCGGGTTGGTGACGTCGTCAGCTTAAATACTGGATCTGGAATAACTATTGGTACCGCTGAAGAAATAAGCCTAAGAACAACTCAATTACGTGATCTTGATGGTCAGCTACATCATGTACCGAATGGCAACATCGTTGTTGCTACTAACCTTAGTAAGGATTTCGCTGGTGTCAATTTAGATATTAATGTCGCTTACGACACTGACATAGACAAGTTGATAGAGGTAGTGAATAACGTAGGAGCTGAATTTAAAGCTGACGAGGCTTGGTCAGATAAAATAATTGAAACACCTAGCTTTCTAAGGATTAATAGTTTCGGTGAAAACGGCATTGCTATCAAAATAACTGGCAAAACTAGACCTATGGAGCATTGGGCCGTCAGTGGTGAGCTACGCAAACGTTTAAAAATTGCTTTCGATAAAGCAAAGATCACACTACCCTACCCACAGCGAGTTATTCATAATATCAAAGATTAGTCCCATCCTAATCGATTGCTAATTTTTTGGTCTTCGTGGCTTGCTGTAAATAACAGCCACCGGCAAAACGGTCACTAAGGCTAAAGAAACTATTGTCATCAGAATGTAAATTGCAGTCATTTAAGCAAAACCACCTGAACTGATTATCCAGCTACCAAAATGCGCTGCTTTACGTGCATTTCTGGCTCTTTCGGCTATTCTATCGGCAAAACGGTCACGGCATGTTTGTTTGGTGCAGGCAGTTATTTTGTGTTTGATGCAGACAACATTAAATACGTTACTAGCTGTTCTAGAACGGTTGTATATTCTTGGCATCTCACTTACTCCTTATGTTTTAATAATATAAAAAAAGCCCTCACGTCATGCAGTGGGGGCTTTGGTTTGTCTTTTTGTAATTACTGTTGTTTCGACATACCAAAGCCCAAAGCATATGAGTGCATGATTGCAATTTGTGCTTTTGAACATAGATATGTCATAAATCAATACTGCCAAATTTACGATTATAAGTCAATAGTTTCAGTTGGTTTTAAGTTCATGAACTCAATTCCATGAGCCGGCAAGGTGTCGGCCATTCGCTGATAGTACCACTGCTGGCCCAGCTCAGAAAGGTGCCAATCATGAACTGGTATGACCCTTTTGGGTGGATTATTTAGTATGTAATTAATAGTCTCCACAAGACTCCCCCAAGGAGCCACAATTGGGAAGATTACTGTATCTGCAAAATCAACCTTGTCTAATTGTTGGTTATCACCAAAGATCGTTAGCTCTCCCCAAAGTGTAAACACTGTATTGTCGAGCTCCGGCATGCCTCGCCAGAGACTGGAGTGCTTAAGTGTTGTCATCTCTATCCAGTCTGGTGGGTTGGTTTGTGCTTTAATGTTCGATCGTGCTAGCTCTTCAACTACCTCGCTGTTGCCTATAATTATTACCTCTGGATTAGCATCCAAAACCGCTTGAACAAATTTAGGTTCGCAATGGTCTGCGTGCTTGTGTGTTATTAGAATGAAATCAATCTTAGGTAAGTTTTCTATCTGAATCTGATCGTCATCCCAGCTAAAATTACCTGGATCAACCAAGATATTGGATCTTAGATCTTCAATTAATAAACATGAGTGTATTAATCGAGTAATCTTCATTTCTTGGCAACAGCCTTTGGATTAACAGTTTGCCTTGAGCTTTGTAGCTGGATAGCTAAGCCACCAAGCCCCATGGCGGTTGCTGCCATTGCAACAAAGAACCCGATGAACGGTACGAGTGTCGCAAGATAATAAAGAGCTAGACCAATAGCTAGTGCACCGTAAGCGTTAGGAAGGTAGTCTGTTTTACTAGAATTATTACGCTTCAGGAGCATACTGCCGACTGCAACTGCCGTAAATATCTTGCCTATGATTAAAGCAATAATCCAAAGAGTTAACATGATCAAAGCGAGGGGAATCCCGATAAAGGTCATCGCAATCAGGATGAAGGCAGGTACGCCTGCGAGCATCACTACTAGGCCCAGACCTAGTGTCTTACCCATTTCTGTGCCGATGGTCTGAGCAATTTGTTTAACATGTTTTTTCGCGACTAAGATTATGACTGCACCAGTTACGAATGTCATCGCAAATCCAATAGACTTACTGGTAATCGTAGCCATTACTGTGTCAGTGGCCTTAGCGGTTTCCCGCTTCTTCATTTCTGGTTTGCTAGCCAGAACTGCACCTTCGTCAATGACAGCCTCTCTTGTTGAAGTGTAGTTTACGCTGCCTTTAATATCAGCCTTGTCGCCAAAATTAAGCTTCTCTGAGTCTGCTTGAATGTTGCCTTTGACTGGCCCATTGATTCTTAGGCTGCTAGTGCCTGCTAGTATACCCCGCCCTACACTACCGTTCATATCTACAGATGATCCTGCTACCTGGACTCCACCGCCAATAATGCTGTCTGCACTAACGCTAATATCGCTACCTGCAGCACTAAATGAATCACCAATTTTTGCTGACGAGTTAACGGTCACTGTCGAAGCTCCAACGCGCAGATCGTCTCTGACGACACCGCTAACTTCAACTAAGCTAGCACCAACAATAACATCGCCGTTTACCGTTCCCCTGATTGTTACCCGATTACCAACTGCGTAAACGTCGCCATTGACTATTCCCTCGATCGTGACTGATTCAGCTGCTACGAATAAATCGTCATTAATTACCTCGTCTTGCCTAACCACATACTGATTCTCAGAAGCCTTAGTCAAGGCATAAGTGCTAGCAGGAACGCCAATCACGACTGAAACTGCCAGTATAATTGCAAATATTTTCTTCATATTTTCTCCTTATGGTAATTATCCTGATTATAGCACTGCTTGCAAACAAATGTCATCTTCTGTAAAATCTATACATGGTAGATAAAAATATTTCTCTTGGACTAACATTTGACGACGTACTATTAATACCGGGCGCAAGCTCGGTTTTGCCTTCCAATGTTAAAGTTGGTGGTCAATTTTCAACTGGAATTGGACTAAATACGCCGATCGTAAGTGCGGCAATGGACACAGTCACTGAGGCCGCCACTGCAATCGCTCTTGCAAGAGCTGGTGGTATTGGTGTCTTGCACAGATCACTAACACCAGAAGCGCAGGCAGCCGAAGTCACAAAGGTTAAGCGAGCTCAAAGCTCAATAATTCGCGACCCAGTGACTGCAAGCAAAGACATGACCGTTGCTCAGGCTAACCGCCTAGGTGTCACTGGTATTCCAATACTAGATGGCGACAAGCTACTTGGCATAGTTACAAACCGTGACCTACGTTATATAAAGGACGATCACAAAACTCTTGGCGAGATAATGACTACAGATGTCGTCACAGTGACAGAAGATATAGAAGACGATGATGCAGTAGATTTAATGCATGAACACAAAATAGAAAAGCTACCAGTTGTAGACGCCAATAATAAACTGCTAGGCCTGATCACCTTCAAAGATATCGATCAGCGAAGTAAATTCCCCAATGCTAATAAAGATGAGCGAGGACAGTTACGAGTAGCGGCAGCCGTTGGCACAGACGCTGGTGTTAATGATCGAATTGACGCACTGGTTAAAGCCGGTATTGATGCAATTATCGTTGACACCGCTCACGGCCACAGTAGCAAGGTTATCGACACTGTAAAGACTGTCCGGGCAAATTACCCTGAGTTACAGATAGTCGCTGGAAACATCGCTACTGCTGGAGCTGCACAAGCACTGATCGATGCTGGTGTTAACGCATTGAAGGTCGGAATAGGCCCTGGTAGTATTTGTACGACCCGAATCGTGGCTGGTATCGGTGTACCTCAGCTAACCGCTATCCAGAACGTTGCTTCCGTCGCTAGAGATCAAAATATCCCTGTAATTGCTGACGGAGGCATTAAGCAGAGCGGCGATATTGTAAAAGCTCTTGCGGCCGGCGCTAGTTGCGTCATGCTTGGCGGGTTGCTAGCTGGCACTGATGAAACACCTGGCGAACGCACACTCTACCAAGGACGAGCCTATAAGACTTACCGTGGTATGGGCAGTATAGGCGCTATGCAGAAGGGTTCTCGCGATCGTTACTTCCAAGACAACCTAGATGAATTTGAGCTCGAACAGAAACTAGTACCTGAAGGCATCGAAGGTCGTGTCCCCTATAAGGGCCCGATCGCTGCTACCATCTTCCAGCTAATTGGCGGACTGCGAGCTGGCATGGGCTACGTTGGTGCGGCCGATCTTGATGAACTATACGAAAAAGCTCAGTTCATTCAAGTAACTCAAGCCGGCGTGCGTGAAAACCACCCACACGATATCGATATCACCAAAGAAGCCCCGAACTACCGTACGCAGTAACATCAATTAATAGCGCTATATTTTAAAGCGTTTGTTTAAATGTTCAAGATGGGGTAGCTTGATTTGACTAATTATTAAACCAGCCAGGACAATCACGCTGCCAACTTCGAAAACCGGGCTAGGGTTATCGCCAAGTAAGATAATCGACGATACCACCCCCACCACGGGGACGATATAAGCAAAAACACTAGAACGCTCAAGCGTGAGACGTGTTAGTGCCATGTAGTAAAGCATATAGGCCATTACCATGCCTGTTGCTGTGTTGAACGCAAAGATATACCAACCGGTCTTATCGACACTGCCAAGCATGGTTATTTCACCATTCACAATACTAGCAGCAATTAAAACTGTTGATGCGATCAGTAAATTTAGAGCTGAAATCTGAAATGGGTGGTACCTGTTAATCAGGCTTTTCTTTACTGTAATACCAAAGGCATCACAAATCACAGCAGCAAAGATCAGCATTGCTCCAGCACTAGCGGCATCGTTAACTGACCCATCATGGGAAGTTATTATTATTAGCAGGACGCCGGATAGTGACACTAATGAACCGATCAAAATCTTAGAATCAAAGCGTTCTTTTAACTTTTCTAATGAGAAAAGATAAATAACAATTGGTGATAATGCTAGGATCACCGAAACTGTTATTCCATTAGTCATTTCGATTCCTTTATATAGCAAAACCAGAAACATCGATAAGCCGATGAAGCTACTAACTGCAAGCTGGAATAGATGCTTTGCTTTCATTTTTCGCCACTTTGGCCTCGCAAATATTAATAGAATAAGACCACCTATTAGTGTTTTTAAAGCGGCATATACGTATATTGGGAAGTGGTCAAGGGCTATGACATTAGTGGCGATTGTGACACCCCAAATTGCCTCAGCGACGACTATCAAAATAATGCCGCCAAGAGTGTTCTTTTTGCGATGGAATAATATGTGTTTTAGACGCGTCTTCATAACGCTTAAGTATAGATGAAATCTATAATTTAGCTAATAGTGATTTGAGGATAGAACGAAACATAACTGGTAAAGTCCTTGCCGACCTTATCGATACTGCCATCCATTGGCTCTTCGTAAGTCCAGGCGACATTATGGGCAGTTTCTCCATCTACTAACACATCATAGTAACTGGCCTCACCTTTCCAGTGACAAGTTGTCGAATGATCGGTTTTTGTAAATAGTTCTTTTTTTATACTATCAGGTGGAAAGTATGTACCACCTTCAATTCTAATCGTATCTTCGTCATTTGCTTCAGCGATAATAACGTTGTTGAATGTTGCTGTAATCATATTGTCTTTCTCTTTAATGTTTAAGTACACACTTAAACATTAAAGAACTATCGCTCTGGTGTCAAGCTTTATAGATTAAGCGCTTTGTCGGAAAATGCATCATTATTAAAATCATCTTTTGATGTATCTTTGGCGAATTCCTTGTCCAAGTCTTGAATCTTTTTATTGATTTCGTTAACGTCAACTGGTGTGTCTAGAGCTGGTAGCCCCTTATTGACCTGTTCTCTGTCTTCTTGTTGAGAGTGTTCTTTATTAACTTTTTGATCCTTTGATATTGTAGAATCTAAACCAGAGAACACAAATGCCGCATATCCCATTCCAACCAATATTAGTGCAGTCGAAACTGCGGCAACAATTGCGAAAACTGCTACGTTTGTCTGTTCAACTTTTTTCTTAATTACTCTCTTCATGCTTTTACGCTCGATACTGATTGATTATTTTTTAATTTTTTGCCAATTTCTTCTAAATTCTTAACTGTCTTATCGTTAGTATAATCTGCAAAGTCCTCTACATCAATTTTTAATTGTTCTCTTAATGTTCGTATCTCACTAGTTGCCTTCTTTAGCTCAAGGTTGCTTGAATCTGAGACACAAGCCAGGTTAACCGATTTTCTTAAAGTTGACTGGTAGTTAGCAAAATCTGTCTCAAATTTAGCACTCAGACTGCTTAATTGTTTTATATCGTTTCGGAGATCAGATACGTCTAGATCAGTAGTATTATCAAGCCTGACAACAATATTAGTCAGTACTTTTATACTATCTTGCTGTCTTTTAATATTATTGTTTCTTACTTCTGAACTTGAATCTAAGTGTTTCTGTAGAATAACCTGTGCCCCACGACACTTCTCGCCAGCTAGTCGTAGTTCCTCGGGATTAGCATTTGTTTTGTTATCTCCCTCGCGTTGACTTGCCTGAGTCAGCTTGTTGATAGTCTGTTCCGTATTTTTAGCTGGTTCCTGTGTAGCTTGGGGTGTTTGCTGAGCAAACACAGGTACGCCGATTAAAACGACGAGTATTGTCGCTAAGAATAGAAACGCTTTTGTTCTCTTCATATTACTAATATTATACCACACTAGAGATATACGGTTTATCTATCAATCTCTAGAAAAGCCTGATCTACTTCCACGGCCTTATCTATAAACTGGCGGCGGATCGCATTCGCATAAGGGTTGTAGCCCTCGATAGTATTAGTTAGGTCTCTAGTGTGTGCCGCTTGGATCATATTTAATTGCTTTAATAGATTGTAGGAACCTGTCGGCAAATCAGGCTCTTCGATATTCATATCTATTAGTGCCTGTGAGATAAAGAATGTCAGCCCTTGGACGACAGCCATCTGTTTGTCGTGTTCTTCGGCATCGACTTTTTTTATCTTCCATCCAATATTTGTAAATAAAGTTTCTAGCGGCTGTGTTGCACCTCTAACTTCGATAACCACCACATTTAGATTGTCTCGATTGTTAATTGATTGTGGCCCAAATAAAGGATGCGTTGCAATTATATTCACTTTTTCAGGGAGTAGTTGTGTCATTAGATGGATAGGTCTTAGCTTAACCGAACAAACGTCAATTACAGTCGAGCCTGAACCTAGTTTGTCTGACAGATCTTCTAAGACAGATTTTAATGCTGAAATTGGTACAGCTAGAATTACTAGATCCAGTTTCGCTATTTGCTCGATGCTAGCCTGTTTAATCCCACTAGGCAAAGCTTCCAATTGAGATGAATCAGCTACTAAAATCTCATCAATCTGGCCCAATAGCTCATCAGCTAATAACTGACCGAAACTACCATATCCAATAATACCAACTGACTTATAGCTCATGACTATACCTCGTAAATATAGTTTAGAGCGTAGTTGTGTATCTGCTCAAAAACTGCTTGAACACCTTTTGGTTCTAAGCCATTTTTTTCGGCCAACTCATCAAGCCGAACTATGATCTCTTGCCAACGGTCTTCATCTCGAAAAGCATGATTGCTTGACTGTTTTATCGATTTAACCTCTTCAACCAAGCTAAATCTCTCAGCTA
>JAGPDM010000014.1:0-4222 GCA_018057585.1 Candidatus Saccharimonadota bacterium | reverse complement strand
GTAAGTCCGACTGTGAACTTGAGCATCTGGGCACTTTTAGCTAGACGCTTAGCATGGTCTTGGAGCCTGAATATACCAATACTTCCATTAGCCTGCTTATAGCCTCTAATGCCTGCGAAACAACCAATGCCATACTGTAAGGCCGAGGTACTTAAGGGCAAGGTGGCGTCCTTGTAGTCCATTATCTCGCCACGAAGATAGGCCTTGTCTAAATATTTACCTGTTTTTGCCATGTTATTCCCCTACTTTCGCTAATTTTTGAATCATATCAATTGTCGTCGCGATATTCACGCATGGATCAACCCGAGACAGCCCGTAGCCGAGGCCATTACCGGCGTGAACGTAACCTTCAACCATAACACCGCGGATCTGCTTACCTTCTGTTTCGATAAGTTCTAGCATTCTCTCAAAGGCTTTGACTTGTCCTGCCGGAGTTTTATTGCCGTTATTTTCGGCAGCACAGTTGCCATGTGAGACATCGAAAAATACTCCAGTTTGTGCAAGTCCCATTTTATCATTAAGCTCAACCACCTTATCGACTGCCTCTTTTGTAATGTTGCTAGTATTACTCTCGCTACCTCGCAGCATGACTGCTGAGTTCGGATTGCCCGGTGTGTCATTCAAGGCCAAAACACCTTCATTATCGATAAGTGGTACTTGGTGGTGTGGCGATCCAACAGCTGCCCTAGCCTGCACTGCAGGCTTAATAGCACCGTCACCGCGGTTCTTCAGCAATACCGGCAACTTTGGTGCACTAGAAACCATTAGTCGCAAGTTCTGGACCTCAATACTACGAGCACCAATCCAGCCGAGTGAAAGCAAGTCGCCATACCAAGCTAGGTGATGTGGCTCTAAGAGCTCAATCGCTACTGGCATAGTTTTAGATATCTTAACCAGCTGATCACGGGCTTTCTCTATAGAATCCTGCTCTAGACCACGCCAACCAACAGTAGTTCTTGGCTTAGCAATTGGTGCTCGCACAACAACCATGACTTTGTCTTTCACTTCTTTTGCGACTGGCACTAGTTTCTCAACAAACTCCTCTATAGCGCTCGTTTCGTCCAGTGCGCATGGCCCAACAACCGCTATCCTCCGCTTGTCTTTGCTGCTAAGTATTTGACTGATCGATTTACGGTATTTAGCAACAGCCGATTCGGTATCGACATCAATTGGGTAGCTACTCCGTAAACTGCCTGGCTGTGAGAGCTTATTCTTCTTAATTGTTTTGTTTTCAATTGGTGACATAATTTCTTTCTGCTTATTATTCTAACTTAATTTAAAAATCCCGCCGAATGTTTTTGGCGGGATTATCTTCTGCAAGTCTTCAAACTTATGAAACTACAGACAAACCCGCCCACTAAAGGCGACCTGATAAGTATAGTTCACATAATTCGTTTTCATAAAACTAATAATACTTCTATAGGCTGATAAAGTCAATTTTGTCAAACCACACAACAACTGCTAATTGTGTTTAAACTTAGTAGCTATATCGATCAATCCCATCAGCATGATAAACATCTCCTAGCTTCTCGATTTTATTGTTGTTTAGATTTAACAAGTAGTCTGCCGTCTCGCTGTCGGTAACAACCCTATAGACTACGAGATCGCTACGTAGCCATTGCAGTGGTTGTTGAAGGCCGCTCTGTTTCGCGACCACAAATGGCTTGTCTGCTTCAGTGCCAGTAACTAGTAGCGCACCTTGACCATCCCGCTTGTCAGCAAATATTGCTTTTTTACCATCAGGTGAGATTTGGTATATTTGCTCTTTCAAGTTTGCAGGTCGACCTGATAACTTTTCGCTTTTACGACTGTGGAAATCAAAACTGAACCATTCAGATTTTTCACCAGATACTTCATAAATGAGCCCGCCGTAACGATTCCTATAGAGCTTGTAAACTTCTTTATCTGTAACAATATCTATGCGATTACTGCCATCCACATTAACGCTAGTGACTCCACTGATACGATCTCGAGTTGTGTCAAATGGTATGTAATAAACTAGGCCGTCAGCCACCAGAGAGTCTTGAAAGTAGTTTGCACCAGCGATTTCGTTAGCTTCTAGACTTCCTATTTCATAGCTTCTAATTACTGTTCTATTTTTATCTTTTTCATCTAAGGCAGGTTTCTGTGATATGAATACTAGCCTATTTTTAGACCAATCTAAAAGCTCGATCCGCTGACTAGTAGCCAATGTTGTCAACTTACCTGTTTTGAGGTCAACAATATCCAGGCTCTCAAGTAAGTTCCCTTCTTTATTACGTTGCCCAGCTCTAGTCGAGACTAATGCCAAGATCTTGCCCGACGGATCGACACTTAGTCGCATTTCACTCTCTTCGTTTCCCGTTGGCTTCACTATCAGCTTTTCGTTACCACCTTCTAGGTTCATAGAATAAACTCCAAATCTCCCGTCGCGCTGGCTAATAAAGTAATGCTGTCGGTCTGGCAAGAGCTGAATAGTCTGCTGATCGCTTGTCTCAGTACTAATCTTGTGTGCGGACTTTGTATATTTATCTGCCTTAACACCAACGGAAATATCCTTAGCTTCTGTTGGTTCGATAACTAGCTGGGCTTTGCCTTTATCATCGGTTGATACGCTACTTTCGCCATAATTTATCTGGGCGTTTGCGACAGGCTGATCAGAAAATTTATCCTTGATCAGCAGGGTGAACCGCGTGCCTGCAGTATCCATCTTAATTTTTTCCAAGTTGTTCGTGCCAAAATGTAATACTATTTCTTTGTTTAACTCGGCAAAGCCTGGATGTTTAATATGTAACTCTGCATTACCATGCTTTAATCCGCTTACCTCGACCTTACCATTTTGATCTGACTTTGTTTTATTGCCTTCAAGAATAATGTTAGCCCCTACTATTGGACGATTCGTCTCGCCATCTAGAACTGTAAAGACACTTCGAGTTCTAAGGCCAACTGCATTAAAACTAAAATATCGACTGCTTGGGATAGCCATGACAACAATTAATACTAAAGCAATAACAACCAAAACAATTTTAATAATTGTGCTTTTACGAACCTTTCTTCTGCCTTTAGGTGGTTCGGAGCTCGGATTTTCTTTTAGCTCTATTGGTGCTTCATGTGATAAAACATCAACAATTTCCTTATCTGGCATCTGCGTATTTTCATCCATGTTTAAATTCTAGCATAAGCCTAACGATTATTTATCTGTTGAGATTTTATTCTTAGCGAGTATCATCACTGGAATATTCAACCTGCACTCTTTGCTTGTAGCATGTATTTCCTTCTGGATGTGAATAGACATTTAGGTACGTACCGTATCCATCGACTGAATCGTAGTCATCTGTATACGAGTAGGCTTCTTGGTTGCCGCTCCTAAACTTATAATTTACACATAGCTCGTAATAGTGGGTTTCTGTACGGCCGACCGAAGAGGGTTTCTCTATTTCTAGTGATTTATTTTTAAGAGCATTAATCGAGCTACTATCCTGCCTGTATTCAATGTTAACTTTTTTTACATTAGGTTTGTAATCAACCAGTCCGGACTTAGTTAATTTATCAGCCGAGCTACTAGACTCGTCCATTCTTAGCTGGCTAAGGCTAGCTGGCAATTTAGAGTTTTCCTTAGCATATTTCTGAACAGAACTATTAATCTCAGGCAGGTTTTCGGTAATCAGCTGATCGTCTTTACTGGAAACGAGTCGGCTGGCTGGTCCAACACTGGCCATCACAAGCAGAGCTATCGAAATTATACCCATGATAATTGGAAGTGCTTTAGTGACTACAGATAAGCGGACCGGATTAATCGTTCTTATAAATGTAAGTAGATAAATTAGTGCCATGACCAGCCCGGCAATAATTGATACGAGCAGCTCACTACCAGCCTGATTAGATGTTATCAGCATTACCACAGAGAACACGCTTACTATGAGAGCCGCAATGCCAGACAATGCGAAGATTACGGCATGTATTAGCATAATTGCATTGCTAGCACCGGTTTTTTCGTGATAGTCGTGTTTCTTATAAAATAAGTTACAAACAAACGATATTGGAAGCAGAACTAACACGGTAGCTATACCATATGGGCTAAACTGGATAGCACCTTGCGACTTATCGACAATGAAGTACCAAAGAACGTTCACAAGTAGCGCTGCAATTGCTAGGATCGCCCAACCAGAAAACGCATAAGTCAGCCACTGTAGTACCAAAACCCCGCCCTTTACGTTATCTTTTTCGTTGTGCTGGCTATGGC
>JAGPDM010000048.1 GCA_018057585.1 Candidatus Saccharimonadota bacterium | reverse complement strand
AACTTAATGTCTTCGGCGGTTTGCTCGCCAATCGACAAGTTATGGGCGTTGCGCAGGTAAATACTTATTTTACGATTTATAGAATCACCGCCAATCCTAATGCTACTACTAGCCACAACCCCGCCGAGCGAAATAACCGCAATTTCTGTACTGCCCCCACCAATATCGATAATCAGGTGGCCTGTTGGGTCAGCAATGGGCAAGTTGGCACCGAGTGCGGCTGATACTGCCGACTTTATAACGTGAATTTGCTTAGCGCCAGCTGCACGAGCGATATCTAAAGCAGCCTTCTCCTCGGTTGAGGTTGCACCGCCAGAAACAGTCAACATTATCTCCGGAAGTCGCATTCGTAGCGATCCGAGCGATTTATTGAAATATATCTTTAACATTTGTTGAGTTACCCTGAAGTCGGCAATGACACCACTTTGGATAGGGCGGACAGATCTAATTGTTTCTGGCGTGCGACCAATCATCTCAAGAGCCTCAACACCGACTGCGAGCACCTTGTCACTGTCAATCGCCAGGGCGGCAACTGTCGGTTCGTTCAATATGACGCCAGATTTCTCGTGGAAAATTCTAGTATTTGTCGTGCCGAGATCAACACCAATGCGTTTACTTAAACTAATCATCTTCTAAGATTAAATGTTACTGGTCGATACGTAAAGCATATGGCCACTGATAATAGCCAGCTTTAACACCCTGGAGGACCGCCATAGCCACGCTCGAGGCAAATAAGCCGCTACCAATTAGCCTAAGTTACCGATACGTCATATAATGTAATGATGCATTTATCGGCCAAAGACCCACGCGCTGTAGCTCAGAGAATATTGAGTTATATTTTTATCGCAATCTTCGTTTCGATAGGAACATTTCTGCTCACCAGATACACTCAGGGCTATAAGCTAGACTCCGATACGTTAAAGCTTGTCCAAAATGGCCTGATTATCGTTCAAAGCAAGCCGGTTAAATCTACGATTTCGATAGATGGTGAGGCACAGAAAGTTACCACGCCAAGTCGCTTCACGCTACCGATCGGTGATCACTCAATAAAACTCAACGCTGATAAATATCGGCAGTGGCAGAAGGACTTCTCTATTGTAGGGTCAGATCTAGTCTGGTTCAACTATGCATTACTTGTACCAAACAACGTCGTAACAACTACTTATAAGACATTTCCTGATGCACCAATCATAGCTGTTAGCCCTGATAAAAAAACCATAATAAGTAGCACTCAAAAACCAAATGAATTCCTGCTCACTAAGCAGGACAAGACTATCGCCAAAGATTCGGCAATAGTAGTCCCTGATCAGCCATTAGAGCCTGTTAGCGGTTTTAGCTTAGCTAATATAGATTTTGCACCTGATAGTCGCCACATTCTATTGGTCTATAAAAAAGATAACATCAAAAAATACATACGTACCGACATCAGGAAGCCCGAGAATTCAGTCTATGTTGCACCACCGATAAAAGGGCTGTTTTATCAAGACCTGCAATTCGGCAAGAGCGATGGCAGTACACTTTACGGGCTAGAGAAGGGCGATCTCTACAAGATAAAATTCGGCTCAGAGCTAGTGAATACAGTGATAGCAGAGGATATACTAGCCTTTAATAGCGAGTCTGATGTAGTTAGCATAGTACAAGATAAGGAGAACACTCCTGAACGGGTTGGTGCAAAACGATTGGGCTACATTAATTCCAATGGCGAACTCAAATATATAGATGAGGTAAAGACGAATGGTCCGTATCTATTAACGCAAGCAAAATTCAAAAGCAACTTACGAATTGCACTTAGTGATGGTGAGAGCTCGCTCATTTACAGTAATACCCAGAACGAAGTCGTAAATAAACCTCGAGTTATCAAGATCAAGGCTGAACAGCTGAGCTTTTCTTATAATGGTCGTTTAATAGCGTTAAGGGACGGTAAAAACATCAGGACTCTGGATTTTGAATTCGACAAAAAGTATCAATTCAACTTAAAGAATAATCCAGCAGGTGACATCAATTGGCTCGACGATTTTCATATAACTGCAAATGTTAATGGCGAGACTGAGCTGATGGACTATGATGGCACCAATCTACAAAAGATCGTAAATTCGAGCAACAATATCCAACCATTCTTTGATGCGGATAGACAATTCTTGCTCACGAGCTCGATCAATGACAAAATTTTTGTCATCAATAAGTCATTAATGATCGTAGATCAATAGTAAACAGCCTGATCAACATCTGTTAGTATTATTGTATGAAAATTGCCATCATGCACGACTGGTTCGACCAAGTCTTAGGCGGGAGCGAACTAGTAGCGATCCATATTGCCAAACTTTTCCCAGAAGCGGATATCTTTACTATGCTCTATAACGAACAAAAGTTTGGGGACAAATTAAGAGGTCGGACTATCAAAATTTCTAATTTGCAGAAGATTCCCAGCCGATTGCGTACAAATCACAAATTGCTATTGCCGCTAATCCCACAAGCTTTGAAGAGACTAGATTTCAGCGGCTACGATCTTGTAATAAGCAGTTCTCCAGCCTTTAGTAAAAATATTACTGTCCCAGCGAGTGCTAAGCATCTAACTTATTGTCATAGCCCAATGCGATTTGCTTGGGACTATTGGCCAAAATATATTGATGAACAAAGCTTTGGTTTAGTTAGAAAAACACTGGCTAATCTGATCATACCAAAGATACGTAAGTGGGATCTTGAAGGTGTTAAAGGCGTTGATCTCTGGTTAGCAAACTCTAACACTGTTAAAGGACGGATCGGTAAGTATTACGGAGTCAATGATGTTGAGGTCCTATATCCGCCGGTCAATCTAAAGGATAAGTTGCGGATTGTCGAGAACAAAGACGACTACTATGTGACCTTAGGGGCACTCACACCATACAAGCGGATTGATCTAGCTATCAAAGCCTGCAACCTAAGTCGTCGCAAGCTAATCGTCATGAGCGATGGACCGCAGAGGAGGGAACTAGAGGCTATCGCCGGAGACACAATCAAGTTTGTTGGTTTCGTTAGCGGAGAACAAAAGTGGGATATCCTACGAAGATCACGTGGCCTAATCTTCCCTACAATTGAAGATTTCGGTATGGCACCAATCGAAGCTATGGCAGTCGGCGTGCCTGTGATTGCTCTAAAAGACGGCGGATTGACGGAAACAGTTGAAGATCATGTAAGTGGAGTGTTCTTCGAGGAACAAACTAGCGATGCGATCATCCAAGCTCTAGACGTGGTCGAATCAATTAATTTTGATTATCGTAAGATTGCCGAGTCAACCAGCAAATATTCTTCAGAGGTTTTCGACAAGCGGTTCAAGCAAATAGTGAAAGACCTGAGTTGAATAAGATTAAAATCCTCGATATTGAGATTGACGGTATTGAAACTAAGAGTTTAGTTGAGAGACTGGCAAGCCTAGCTTCCAATATGTCCTCAGGACCCATCAGGGTTATTCAAGTTAATCCAGAAATTATCGTAGCTGCAAATTATAGTGAATCTATAAATAAGCTTGTTAGGAGTGCTGATTTTAAGCTTGCTAATGGAGCAGGCATCCAGTGGGCAGCAAATTATAATAAACAGGCTAAGAAGAGCTTTTTCCAGCTTGTGAAGAGCTTGTTCAAGATTTTTACGCAGCCCAAGCATGGGCAGAACCAAATTCCCGAACTATTCAATAGTTCTAGCTTTACAGAAGTTTTACTAAACAAGCTTTCCGAGCAGAAATCCAAAGTCCTGATTGCCGCCTCTCCAAAACGTTCAAATATAGATGATAGTTTGGCATTCTTACGAAACAAACATCAGGGTCTAGATCTAATTGGCTTTGATTCGGGTAACTTTGATGAGCAGTCTTTGCTGGATCTTACTGCCTTAGTTAAGACATCAAGCCCTGATCTTGTGCTGCTAGGTCTTGGATTTCCCTTGCAAGAGTCTGTAGCGGAAAAGCTCAAGTCAGAGATTAGCCACGGGGTGATAGTCACTGAAGGTGGAACCTTCGATTATGAGTCATTTGGGGGTAAAGTTAAACGGGCACCTAAGATTTTCCAAAGCATCGGTTTAGAATGGTTCTGGAGGCTTGCGAAAGAGCCTGTACGCCTAAAAAGACAGCTGGCTTTACTGGAGTTTATTAAGCTTGTTTATAGAAAAAACAAAATGCACTAGCATACCTATGCATTGCACGGTATTATTAGGATACATAAGCATTAAAGAGGGGAATAGATGGGTAATCGTCAGCGAAATTTTGTGATACTGAATGGCAAAAAGTATTCTGCTGATACTGGCAAAATGATTGCTCAACCACATCTAGATAAATCAACTGCATCAGTTTCTGATATCAAAAAAGCAGATCCAGTGCCCAAGATCAGTACTAGTCCGAATATCTCTAACCCCGTCAAAACCGTTGCCAGTCTTACCCCGGCAAGGAATATTGAGCAATTTAGATCTGCTCCAGAAAAGATCAAGCAGCACCCAACTGCCAACCATACTGATTTACGCAAAACAAAACAAGCAACAGACTCGATGTCCCACCGAGCCGACATTTCGACAACTAACTCACGTCCCAAGAGTTTGAAGGTTGAGCAGCCAGCTACAAAAATCCACGCCAGGACTGCCAGTGTAGATTCTGCAGACAGGATTAAGCAACCAAATCTGCCAAGAGTAAGCAAGCTGAACACGCCTATCAAAAAGCAACAACCAATCTCTCAACCAAAGATGGACCTCGGCACCCAACAACAGCACGCTCGAAGACTAAGGGCGGCTCAATATCGTAAGAACAACCAGATTAGTAAATTTGCTGAAAGCAGACGCTCGTCACAAGAGCTAGCAAAACCATCCAAGCTACAGCCCGCCGCAGAACCGAAGCAAGCAGTCCCTGCTACAAAACAAGAAACTGTTCAGGCAAAGCAAGTTGTATCAAACGTTAAGCCAGTCCAACAATTTAAATCGCAAGTTCAACCGAACCAAAAGCTAAATACCTTCCTGGCCAATCAAGAATCCTCCCAAAAGACCACTAAGACAAAACGCAAAGTCAAAAAACCGAGACAGTCATTCAGTATAAAACGTAATTTCATTCCAGCTACTGCCGCCTCGCTAAGCGTCCTGCTTATTGTTGGCTATGTAACATACTTGAATATACCCAATTTCGCTATGAAGGTTGCGGCATCACGTGCTGGTTTTGATGCCAGTCTTCCGGGCTACACTCCAGACGGCTTTAGCTTTCATGGCCCGGTTGCTTACAACTCAGGCAAAGTAGTGGTTGATTTTACCAGCAACACTGATGATAGTCGCTACCAGGTTGCTCAACAAGAAAGCAATTGGGACTCAAAAAGCTTACTAGAGAACGTAGTTAAAGAAAAAACTGATAAATATCTCACTTTTGAAGATAGAGGTCTGACAATCTATGTTTATGATGGCCAAAATGCAACCTGGGTCAACGGTGGGGTTATGTACACTATCATTAGTGAGAGCAAGCTAAATACCGAGCAATTGATAAACATTGCCACCAGCATTTAGTGCTCTTGCTTGATAACAGGTGACGGATAACAGATAATAATTGCATGATTAAAACTAGGATCGC
>JAGPDM010000047.1 GCA_018057585.1 Candidatus Saccharimonadota bacterium | reverse complement strand
TGACGGCTCTAGATGTTGGTACCGAAGTTGCTAAAGTGCTGATTGCTAAAGTTGTTGGTGACGAAATCCAGATTGTTGGCGTTGGTCGCCAACAACAAAAGCTTGGCGACATGCATAACGGTGCGATTGCAGACATCGCTGGCGTAGTTGAGAACTGTGAAAAAGCACTTTCTCAAGCTGAAGCTCAAGCTGGTATCGATGCAAAAGATGTAATTATTGGCATCGCTGGCGAGTTAGTTAAAGGTACAACTACTACGATAACCTACAAACGCCCAGACGGGCAGGCTCCACTCGAGATTGCTGAATTGGAAGGAATTATGGACCAAGTCCAAGAAAGAGCTTTTGAGCGGGCAAAAACGCAACTGGCTTGGGAATCGGGCAATCCTGATCTAGAAGTGCGTTTAATCAACAGCGCGATCGTTAGTATGCACATAGATGGCTATCGAGTTAATAATCCAATCGGTTTCCAGGGTAAGGATGTCGCTATTCAGCTCTACACAGCCTTTGCTCCGATGATCCATATCGGTGCACTAGAGCGAACGGCTAATGAACTTGATCTAGAGCTAGTAGCGGTTGCTGCCGAACCTTTCGCAGTGACTAGGACAGTCACGCCAGGGGATGCTAACACGACATTCAGTGCTATCTTGATCGATGTTGGTGGTGGTACAACCGATATTGCTGTTGTAAACGAGGGTGGTGTTGAGGGTACTAAGATGTTTGGCATTGGTGGTAGAAGCTATACTCACACGATCGCACAGGAACTAGATATCAATTATCAAGCTGCTGAGCAGATGAAGCTGAAGGCTAGCGGTGACGAACTGACTGGCGAGAACAAAGCCAATGTTGAGCTAGCCATTGGCAAGACTCTGGATGTTTGGGAGAGTGGTATAGCTATGGCGTTAGAAGAATTCGATATGATTGACCATTTGCCCCACAATATTTTGCTTTGTGGAGGTGGCTCCAGTTTGACTCAGCTAGTCGATAAGCTAAAAGAAGCTAATTGGACAGACGGTTTACCGTTTACGAAGAAACCTAGAGTTAAGCATATTCAACCCAGCGAAGTTATTGGAATAGTTGATAAAACCGGTGATGTCAAAGATCACACCCTGGTCACCGCTATGGGCTTACTGCGTGTTGGGCTCGATACGCAAATTACGGCTGGCGAAGATGACTCGATCCGTGAGAAGATGCATAAGATGTTAAGGATTTAATAAAAAATATGACTAAAAAAGATGTAATTTATTTAGACACCGAAGATGATATAACCGCGACGATCGACAAGGTTAAGGCCAGTCAAGCAGGTATTATTGCAGTTGTTCCACCAAAACGTGCCAATATGCTAGCTAGTGTCGTTAATCTGAAGCTGTTAAAGCGGGCTGCGACTTTAAGTGAGAAGAAAGTTGTTCTAATAACAGACGAGGAGGTTTTGACTAGCATGGCCGGTGGTATCGGTATGTTCGTAGCACGCGATTTAAAAACTGCACCGACAATCCCGCGAGTAGACAATGTTGAGCTACCAAGTAATGTTATAGAACCCAAGACGTCTAACGTGACACAAGCTAAACCGGTCTCAACTAAGAAATCATCTGAACCAATTAATGCTGGCAAGATGGCAGTAGCAGAGACGGCTCAAATACCTGATAAGCTAGCCGACACACCAGAAGAAGCAAAGAAAGTAGCTAAGTCTAAATCTAGCAAAATTCCCAATATCAGTAAGTTTAGGAAGAAAATCTTTATTGGCATCGGAATTATTATCCTATTAATTTTAGCTTGGTGGTGGGCATTTTTCATCGCCCCATCGGCCGACGTTACGTTAAAGGCATCATCTACCGAAATCCCGTTTGAAAAGAATGTTAGCTTATCTTCTCAGCCAGGTGCAAAGCTTGATACAGATAGTAATATTATACCAGCTCAAATTCAGGAGTTAAGTGAAGAAGCAAAACAGGAATACAGAGCTTCTGGCGAGAAGAATGTCGGTAAAGCTGCATCTGGCTCGGTCACGCTGTCTAATGCAAGTGATAGCAGTTCCGTAACGTTTCCGGCCGGTAGCAGATTAACTGCAGCAGAAGGCAAGACTTTTACTAGTAATTCATCAGTAACAGTTCCAGGCGCAAGCGTTCTTGGAGGAGCAATCGTTCCCGGGCGAGCAAAGGTTGGCGTATCAGCTACTGATAAAGGAGAGAGCTTTAACATTGCTGCCCAATCTTACACAACTAGCAAGAGCGGTATTAGTGCAGACGGTGGCACGATGAGTGGAGGTACCGATGATATTGTCAAAGTCGTTGAACAATCTGATATAGACGAGGCTGCTAGCAAGATCACAGACAAGGGTAAAGGTGAGGTTGAGGCGCTCAATGAGCTTAAATCTAAATTTACTAATGATGGCCTAATTGTGATAGATGATTCGTTCAAGACCGAGGCTGGCAAGCCAACTGCTTCAGCACCAACCGGAACACAAGCCGATGGTGGCACGGTGACCGCAACAGTTAAATACAGATTGCTGGCTATTAAAACCGAAGACTACAAAGCCTATTTAGATGCAGTTACTAAAGAAGATGTTGATGAAGGTCAGAAGCTAATCGATTATGATGAGAAAAATGTCGTATTCACTGCCGGTGATGGCAATGTCTTTACTCTAAAGGCAACTATTAAGTCTGGGCCAGATGTTAATCTTGAAGAGCTAAAGAAGGAGTTGATTAAGGCTAAGTTCTCAGAGGCTGTGAAGACTGCCGAATCAAAACCAGGGATCAAAGAAGCCAAAATAGATTTGAGTCCGTTCTGGGTGTTCTCAATGCCTCGTAATGCCAATAAAATAGACATCAAGATCGTGTCGCCGTAACTTCGCAATGAGTACAGCAGTTTTAGGAATCGATTACGGCGAGAAGCGAATTGGCATAGCCAGGGCTAGTCGAGTAGCACGATTGCCAGAACCTCTCTTAACAATCACGAACTCTGGAGACGTTACAACCAAGATTAAGCAGTTAGCTAGTGAAGAAGATGCCACAACGTTAGTTGTTGGACTACCCCGTAGTCTTGAAGGCGTAGATACTGAGCAGACAAAGAAAACTCGCTTGTTCATGGAAGAACTACGTGAAGCTGGTTTTGTGGTGGTCGAGCAGGACGAGGCGGTGACTAGTGAACACGCAATTAGTGAATTACAGCAGACCAATAAACACTTCGCAAAAGGCGATGTCGATTCATTAGCGGCTGTCTATATCTTGGAGGACTATTTGCAAGAAGAAGAATTGAAAAATCGATAATGGACATTCGTAAACCAGAGATAGATAAACCGTTACAGCCACAGAATAGTGGCCAGCTAAGTGATCCGCCAAACGAATCAGTCAATCAACCTGCCTCAACTGAAAATGAACCACAAAAGCAGAAACCATCATGGCGAAAGCACATGATTAGAAGTTTTATAGCTTTAGTAATATTAATCATTATGGCCTGCTTGAGTATATTTGCTTGGTATAAATATCAATTGCGGCCAGTTAGTAGTCAGGAAATAGCCAAGCAGTTTACAATAATGCCTGGGACAGGTGCTGTTGCGATTGGTGACAAGCTAGAGGCTGATGGCCTGGTCAGAAGCTCAACAGCATTCCAGTTCTATCTGCGTGAAACTGGCAAGACTAACAAAATACAGGCTGGAACATATCTTCTAACTCCTAGTGTTTCAGCCCAGAAAATCGCTGGCATTTTAGCTGACGGCAAAACGGCAAATCGTTTAGTCACTATAATCCCTGGACTACGAATTGATCAGGTGGCGAAAGCTCTAACAGATAAAGGATATCCTAAAGAAGAAGTCGATAAAGCCCTAGAGACACCGAATCCATATAAAAAGGGCGCTAGTTTAGAGGGCTACATTCATCCAGAAACCTATACGCTAGACCTAACAGACTCTGCACAAGATGTCATTGATATGGCACTTGCAGCTTTTGATAAGCAACTAACCCCAGAGATTAAATCTGGCATAGAAGCGCAGGGCTTGAGCGTTCATGGTGCGACAATTCTGGCATCAATCGTTCAAAAGGAATCCAGCCAACCAGAGACTCAGAAGAAGGTTGCACAGGTATTCCTAAAACGGCTCAAGGAAGACATAGCGCTCGGAGCTGATCCAACTTTCCGTTATGCGGCTTATCTAACTGGTGGAATAGAATCACCTTCAATCAACCATCCATATAATACTCGGCTCAATAAGGGCCTGACCCCTGGGCCAATCGGTAATTTTAACTTCTCTGCACTTGATGCTGTGGCGAATCCAGCTGATGGTGACTTCTTGTTCTTTGTTAGTGGTGACGATGGCAAAACCTATTTCTCTAATACACAGGCCGAGCATCAGGCGCTGATTGATGAGCACTGTATTAAGCTTTGTAAGCTCTAAAAATCATAGTTTTAAGAAGTGAATGAAAATTCAAATGTTCTTCTATACGAAGAACTACTTAATGCTACTTTGTGAACAAAGTAGCGCAAATGACTGGGCTGTCGTTGTTCTTGATGTGTTCATTGTTATTCTCAATAATGGCTCAGACAACTCATTTCGCTATCGCTACACTCAAACAAGTCTGATCCTTTTATTGTTGAAATAACATTCACACTTCAGGAAGATCCTCCTCTATGCCCAGACAAAAGGAAGCTAACAAATCCCCTCTGGTAGGATTTGGACTATTAATTCAGTAGTTGGTAGTTAGTAGTTAGGAATAAAGTTCTAACCTCCAGGGCTTCCATAGCAAGTTGCGCCGCGTCGGCTTTAACTGATGAAGAAACTGCTGCTTAAATAACCACTAGACAAAAGCCAACCCTGAGCCACAGGCGAATGGGCGACCAACGGAAGTTCTTTTGGATACGGTTTTAAGTAGTTGTTTATTCAATAAGCTTAAAACGCAGTGGCTGGTTTTTCGATACCTTTTGCCACCAAAAGGTATCATTAATAGTTCTTTGATTAGAAGAACATTGAGCTTGAGCTGCATCCTGTATGCTTAAAATTAAAGTGAGGTTTCTTTCTTTTCGTCCTACCCAGGGCTCATCAGTACAGCTTAAATCTGCAGAAGAAAGAATTAAAGATGATAGTGAGTGGTTTTTGGATGCGAGATGGGGTGAGAGGGGTTTGATGCGTGGCTGGGTTGTCGGTTGGTAGAAAAGCTTTTGTAGGTTAGTTACCTAGTTTTTCTTGCCGCGCGATGGGCTCGGAGGTTGGCAGTAGTCGCCAGATTTCTTTCCTCCGAGCCCTCGGCCAAGATAGTTGATCACAAAGAAGTAATCACCACTATCAAGGCCATCAAGACCACTACCGGGGGCGCTCCTACAACGAGCAACGGGTGCTCCTTCACGGATGTAGCCGCCTGGCTTCGATCCGTTATGGCCACGACTGCCGCTCCCGCAAGGCATGTCATTGCTGTTATCATCAAAATCACTGCTGCAGTCATTGCTGTCCTCTCATTTTTGTCGTGAGCGGGTGCGCACGACAACGTCATCTCCTCAAAGTCTAATGGTAGACAATGGATCCAAAAATTTCTCGGATTCAAGATGAGCTGTAAAATTGCTTATTTTAGTATCTAATATTGCTACTAAATCTATGCAAGCTTAAAACTCACCTTGAATCATGCTATCAATCTTTAATGTACAACCCTCCTATAAAAAGAGAATATCTAACCATTAAACACTAAAAACTATTAAAAAGCAAGCATTAGTAAAATCTTGAATATATGGTTAGAATTGCTTAAATCATAAAAAAAGTATATAAAATCCTCTTGAGGTCGACCCCTGTAACAAAAATCTTTTAACAGGGGTCCAACAGGGGTCAGAGG
>JAGPDM010000046.1 GCA_018057585.1 Candidatus Saccharimonadota bacterium | reverse complement strand
CTACAAACAACAAGCACTAGACGAGAGTAAAAGAATGGAGGCTACATATGTCTAAGACGAACAAAAACGAGCCATTTGGCTCGTCATTAGAAGTTTCAACTGTCGCACTTGGGGGTTGTGGGCAGGTGTGCATTAATAATAGAAAGATAACATAAATAAATAATAAAGTCAATTATTAATTGCTTCTATGTTATAATTACTTATACACGGGGCTGCATTTAGCTTAGACGTGTGGACATTGACATTCTATTTACGCGAGCCGTTTTATCTGGCGTTACCGGATTAAATTACAAATGCAACTGCATTTTCACGGGCAAAAGCCTCAGTGAGTAACTTTGCTACTTTCGTAGCGAACGCTTTCACTGTTCCAGCTTTTGCTGCTGCACGAGTTTAATTACTCGTGTCCATCGAGTTCCTGATTCCCTTTAAGGATAAGAACCCGCCATTCGGCTTATCAATCTACTGCAACAACCCTTTTGCGTTAGAATTCAATTTTTCTTTATCAATGTACTTTTAGTACATTTCCTAAATAAGAAATATGAATTCTAATTCCAGCAAAAAAGCTGTCTCGTAACGATGATAAGTCGAATGGCGGGTTCGACTCGGTGCTATATTAGAGGGATGCTCTACTTATTCGCCACCTGTGTTTAAGTAGCTAAGATTATCAGGTTGGCTGATTTAACATTTTTGTTTGTTCTAAAGTTAATTCAGCGAGATATATAGAATAAACTACGCTCGTAGAGGAATAGATGTCACCACACGGACGCGGGTGCGATTCCCGCCAGCTCCACCAATGAAAGTGCCCAGCTATGCTGGGCTTTTTCATTGGTTCGTAGCTTGCTGGCGAAAGCGCATTCGCGTAGCGGGTGCAGATAGGCGAGTGAGTTGAGCGTAGAATGAGCTCGCTAATTCTACCGAAACGATTGAGCCTAGTAGCGAAGCGTCCTTCCCGCCAGCTCCACCAAGATTACCTTTTATTTTGCGTAAGTTCTTTTATCGTTTTTAAACACACTAAGCATTAGGACGCTACATCGCTTTGCTATAATTACAATACTGGAAGTTAATTGTATCTATTTATTAAAATCAAGGAGTAAGATGCGAAGAAATAATAAAACAATGATCAGTGTTATCTGCACAGCCATTTTAATTGTAGCTGTAAGTTGCTTTGGCTATCAGTATTATCAAAACTATAAAGCAGACAAGGTATATTCTGTTGATGAAACGGTAAGTTTTCAAGACTTTAATATTAAAATTACTAAATCAGAGTTTAAGAAAGTTGATCTGCCGATCGATAAACGAGAAGTTGATAAGTACGGAGGTCTAGATAAAAAAGAGGACTGTTCTAAATTGTCTGATGTGCTTAGAAATAAAGGCAGCATTGAAGGGCCAATCTCTAGTCCTGCAAGAATTATCCCTATCGACCCTTCTGACAGAACGTATTGCATCTGGCGTAATAGTTCTCGTGATGATATCAAGAAGTACATCAATGAGAATAAGCAGCTAGTCGTAGACTATGAAATAATGACAAAGAAGAATGTAAAAACATCTAACATAAAAATCGAACTGATAGCTGATAGCGGCCGGAAATTAAATGAACAAGTCAACGCATTCAATGATAATCAATTCATGGAACGGAATGACTACGATGAGACTTTTAAATCAGTATTTGTAAAATATGCCCCCTACAAAGAAAGTGACATAGGTGGGGATATAAACAAAGGTCTTGAGCGCAAGGGGTATATATATACCGACATAAGGAATTCAGAGAGAATTATTGATATTAAGGTCACGTATAAAAATGGTAAAATTCAGACGCGCTTAATCAGAATCAGCCAAGACGATAATTAATATAAAGTAAAGTGACTAAACTGTAGAAGTTAACCATTACCATGTTAAAATAAACGCATGGGATTAAGCTTTCTAGGCAAAAAAGACAGAAGAGGCGCAGCAATCTATTTGTTGCATGATGGCAGCGGGCCGCAGGAGCGCGAGCTAGAACGGCTCAAAGATAGACTTGAGAGACTAGGCTTAAAGCATCAAATACTAGTGTTATCTTCACTCGACGGTGACGGGGAAGAGCTTAGAGATTTTTACGATCTTCAACAACTGCCGGCAGCTATGATTGCCCGCGAAAACGACGAACTAATTTACAGCTGGAAGAGCAATTTACCGCCACCAGAAACTATCGCTTATCACGCTCGCCAAGTCTCATCCTGAGAGAGATAGATGCTAATTTGCCCATAGGTTATAATTAGCTTATGCAAACAAAGCAGACGGATAAAATAAATCTAAATACTCAGCAGAAAAAAGCTGTTGATAACATCTTCGGTCCGCTTCTTGTACTGGCTGGGCCGGGAACAGGCAAAACCCAACTTCTAGCTTCAAGAGTTGCAAATATCTTACAGAAAACAGACACTAACGCCAGCGAAATACTGTGTCTGACCTTTACGGATTCGGCAGCGATTAATATGCGCCAGCGGATATCGAAACTAATTGGTTCTGACGCCCAAAAGGTAACAGTTCACACCTTTCATGGTCTTGGTAGCGAGGTAATCAACAGATATCCAGAGTATTTCTATCACGGCGCAGACATGCAACCAAGCGACGAGGTTGTGCAGACAGAGATTATAGAGAACATTTTGCAGAAGCTTCCACACGACAATCCGCTAACAAAAGGTATCGGCTCGGAGTTTAGCCAGCTTAATAGTATTAGAAGTGCGCTAGATTCGATAAAAAAAGCCGGCTTGAGCCCAGGCGAGCTACGAGAGATTATTAAGCAAATAAGTATTCAGCTTGACGAGATTGAGCCGGCTGTTTGCGCCATGTTAAATACCAAGCTCAGCGTAAGTTATATAGAAGAGCTGCAAGATAAAATTGCCGAGCTGCCCGACCAGAGTAAGCTAAACCTGAGCGTTCCATTTAGAAGCTCAACAGAGGTAATTGCCGAGTCTTTGCTGGTTAAAATACTAGAAGCAATCGAAGAAAATAAGTCCAAACCAGTCAGTAATTGGCGAACAAAATGGTTGCTCAAAGACGAAAATGGTAATTGGGCAAAATTCAAAGAGCGCAAGAAGATTGATAAGTGGAATGCGCTCGTTGATTTCTACGAAAGCTATGAGCAGAAGATGCTGGAGGCACGCCGATTCGATTTCGCCGACATGATTGTTCAGGCCTTGCATGCGATTGAGGACAATCCTGATTTAAAAGCCGACCTGCAGGAACGATGGCAATACATAATGATCGATGAATTCCAGGATACAAATGCGGCACAACTGCGCCTTGCTCGATTGATCGCTGATAATCCAATACACGACAACAAGCCGAATATTATGGTGGTTGGCGATGACGACCAAGGTATTTTTAAGTTCCAAGGCGCCGAGCTCGATAATATCAGCCATTTTTTAAGAGCCTACGAATCGGCCGAGGTGGTCGTCTTAAAGGAAAATTATCGTTCACATGCTGATATCATCGATTATTCCCGTCAGCTAATCACGCAAGCTGATGATCGGCTCGAGACACGAATCAAAACCGTCGAAAAACTGCTAACTCAGGGCAATGGCAGCATTAAAAGTAGTGATATTAAAAGGCTTGCCTTCGAAACCGAGCTAGCCGAACACGCATGGGTCGCTGAAGATATCAAAAAGCGCATAGATTCCGGTCATAAAGCTTCTGAGATTACTGTAATTGCCCGAGGCCACAGGCAGTTAAAAGAAATTGCAAAATATCTGCAAGACGCAAAAGTCGAATTGGCCTACGATAAGCGCACCGATGTTTTGAGCAATCCAGCGGTCGCCCAGCTTGTACTTATGTTGCGATTAGTCGATGCATTAGCTCGGGGTAATAAGGATATCGCCAACGGACTAATCGGTGAGGTATTGAGCCACCCGATGTGGCAACTTGATCATAAAGAGTTATGGAGCTGGGCTAGTCAGTCAAGACATCAGCTTGTCGACACAGCAGTTGGGCTTGAGGAGGAAGCTTCAATTAGGCAAATAACCGAATGGCTGTTGCGAGTTTCGCAATTTGCTGGGCATGAGAGCCTAGAGCAAGTTATCGACGTATTGGTCGGCAGCACTAATCTCAGTGAAGAAGAAGAGTTTTATTCGCCGTTTAAACATTATTTCTTTAAGGCTAATGATTTATCTGATCTTAGCGCTGAATATCTAACCAGCCTATCGGCGCTGCGAGTTTTACGCGGTAAATTGCGCGAATACGCCTCATCGGAAAGGCTGCTAGTCAAAGATTTTGTTAAGTATCTAGAGGTGCTTGAACGTACAAACACCAAAATTAGCGACGAATCGAGCTTTGTCACGAATAGTGAAGCAGTCCAGCTACTGACAGCGCACAAGGCAAAAGGCTTGGAGTTCGAATCTGTTTATATTATCGGCAGCCAAGAAGCAGTCTGGGCGAAACCGAACAACCGCAGTAATCAATACTTACAGAGCTTGCCAATTGGTCCGGCGGGAGATGTGCTAGATGATTATATTCGCTTAGTTTTCGTGGCTATTACTCGCGCTAAGAAGCGTTTAATAATGACGGCATTTTTGAAAACCGAATCAGGTAAAGATAGCGAACCACTGCTGATGCTTGGTGGCGCAGAGACGTTTACGCAGACCGATGCTCCGGAGAAAACAGCTAGCGAGCTACTCGAGCTGTCTTGGCAGGATTACCATCCGTTGCCGGCCGCTGGCGATAAGGTGCTGTTAAAACCGCTGTTGGATAACTATCGAATGAGCGTTACGCATCTATTAAACTTTCTAAACGTGGCTGATGCTGGTCCAAAATATTGGCTGTTGACGAACCTACTGCAGTTCCCGCAAGCCAAGCAGTCGTTTATGGGCTACGGAACGGCCATTCACCGCGCACTCGAAGTTGGCTTAAACCAGTTCAAGAAGGGTAGCGACGTAGAAGCGAGTGAGCTCCAGCAGTTCTTTGAGCTCGCCTTGCAAAAGGAACAGCTCAACAAAGATGATTTCGAGCGTTATCTCGGCCAGGGTAGATTGCATCTCGAGCTGTATCACGACCAGCTAATCTCTCGCTGGACTAAGCAGGATTTGGCGGAAATGAACTTTGCCAATCAAGGTGCAAGCGTCGGCGAGGCAATTTTAGGCGGCAAAATTGATCGCATCGCATTCTTGCCGGATAAAAAGCTTCAAGTGATCGATATCAAGACTGGTAAAGCTTTAACGAGCTGGGGTCGGAATACCGGTAATGACGGCATGAAGACCTGGAAGTATAAACGCCAGCTTGGTTTCTATAAGGTCCTAGTCGAAAATAGCCGTGATTTTGCCGGTAAGTACAAAGTCAGCGAGGGCGCGTTAGAGTTTACACAGCCAGATGAACACGATAAATTGAAGTTTCTAAGTCTTGAAATAACCGATGACGATGTCGACCATATTAAAAAACTAATCGAAGCCGTTTGGCAGCGAATGCAGTCGCTCGATCTGCCTGATGCAGAATCTTACGGCGACGACGTCGCAGCCAACAAGCAATTCGAAGAAGACTTGTTGCTTTAAGTGAAAACACTTAACTTCGACGGTTTAGACGTGCCAGTTGAGTTGCGAAAATACACCAATGCCAAGAACCTGAGCATCAAAGTTAGCAGGGGCAAGGTCTTAGTTAGTGTGCCGAAGTACGTACCGTACAAAATTGCCGAACAGTTTGTGGTTACGCAAATTGCCTGGATCGAGGAGCAATTAGCAAAAAGCTCCGCCGGTCACTGGCTGCCAGAGCACGCCGATTATAAAAAGGACAAAACCGCCGCTAGGAAACTCGTCGCGGCAAAGCTAGAGTACTGGAATAAATTTTATGATTTCGAGTGGGGAAGAGTAGCTATCCGTGATCAGTCGACGCGCTGGGGCAGTTGTTCGAGCAAGCGCAATTTGAACTTCACCTGGAAGACTCTGCATTTACCAGAACATCTGCAGGATTATTTAATTGTTCATGAGCTCTGCCATCTGGAAAACCCCAATCA
>JAGPDM010000045.1 GCA_018057585.1 Candidatus Saccharimonadota bacterium | reverse complement strand
AAAACATCGGTAGCTGGCGGACTGCACCAAAATTCGTTGGCAAAGAAGCTTCTTTCCGGCCACGCGGCGAGATGGTCGTCGAACTCGATAATGAAGACAATGTTTTTAAGCGCTTCGATAAAAATACCAGATATTCCGTACGTTATGGTGGCAAGCATGACGTAACTACATCTGTTAATCCTGATTTGCTTTCTGGACTGGATGACTTCTATAGGCTGCTTAGCTTTACTGCCAAGCTGCAGGATTTTGCGATATTTAAAAAAGATTATTACCAGAATATGCTCGAAATTTGTTCAAAGCGTGAAAATGCCTACTTCATCGAGGTCAGGAAAGACGACCAGGTTATTAGCAGCAAACTAATCATCACATATGGGCAGGTCGCGCATTCGCTCCTAAGCGGCACAGACGAGCTCGGGCGCAAGTTACGGGTTCCGGCACTTGTTCAGTGGGAATCAATGCGAGAAGCGCTCAAAAGGAGCTGTACACGCTACAGTATTGGCGGTGCCAGTAGCTCGGAAGACGATTATCCGAGCATCAAGCGAGTTACTAAGTATAAACAAGGCTTTGGCGGCGAAATAACTGTTCATAGCAGACTTTATGATGCGGTTTTCCAGCCACTCGCCTATCATGGCTATAATCTCTATAAACGAGCTAGATCTGTTAAATGAACATACTAGGCATTGAATCAAGCTGTGATGAAACCGCTGCTTCAGTCGTGAAAGACGGACGAATCCTTCTCAGTAATGTCGTCGAGAGCCAGATAGATATCCACGCTAAATACGGCGGAGTTGTACCAGAAATTGCCAGTCGGTCCCATCTTGAAGCGATCTTGCCAGTAGTTAACCAAGCTTTAGAGACTGCTTTTCTGCTGGCCAACGAAGGTAATGAGAAAAGCCTACTAACAGATAATAGTTCGAGACTATCAGCTTTATCATCACGTGATAACTGGCAAAATATCGATGCCGTGGCCGTTACTTACGGCCCAGGTCTATCTGGTGGGCTGTTAATGGGCTCACTAACTGCTCGAACCTTAGCTAGAGTGCACAATAAGCCAATAATTGGCGTAAACCACGTGCTGGCACATGTTTATGCTAATTGGTTGTCTGAGAAACAACCAAATTTCCCCCTGCTAGCACTAATCGTTAGTGGTGGACACTCGCAGATAGCCTTATTTAAAAGCCATAGTGATTACAAACTGCTCGGACAAACCAGAGATGATGCCGTGGGCGAGGCCTTCGACAAAGTGGCCAAGATGCTAGGCATGAAGTACCCGGGCGGCCCGAGAGTTTCAGCAGCAGCCAAGAACGGTGATCCGTTAAAATACCGCCTTCCAAAGGCCAGGATGTCTGAGAAGTATGACTTCAGTTTTTCCGGTCTTAAAACAGCAGTTCTACGAACTCTACAATCTGAGGTCGGAAAAGGCTATGACTTCCCGTCGTTCCAGATTTCAGAGTTATTGACTGATCAACAGATAAACGATGTCTCTGCTAGCTTTCAGAAGGCCGCCATCGAAACATTGGTGGACAAGCTCAAGTTAGCGGTTGATGAATTCAGCCCTGAATCAGTGGTTATTGCAGGTGGCGTAGCAGCAAATTCATATTTGAGAGATATGATCCACAACAGGATCAGCGCGACGATTGATTATGCACCGGCTAATCTCTGCACCGATAACGCAGCCATGATCGCAACCGCAGCCTTCTATCAGTCAGATGAGGGCAAGAAGCTCGATGATCCGTTGAATCTAAAGATTAATTCTAGTCTCAGTATGTATAGTCAGACTCAGTAATAATAAGCCTCTGTAACTACTATAATATTTCATTTTTACCTCATATAATTTCTGTTATAATGGGATGGTAACAAACACATTTCTGCTTCAAAAGCGGACAAAGACAAAAGTTAGTTATGGGGTTAAAGTAAATGGTACGTTCAGACGAGACCTGTATATTATTTGTGTTTTCACGTGAAAGATTTCTTGATTATGGAATTACCAAAGACCTACGAAGCAAAAAATTATGAAGCCGATATTTATCAACGTTGGCAAGATGCTGATGCCTTTAAACCGACTACCGCGAAGGGTGAGCCGTTCTCGATAGTCTTACCGCCACCAAACGCAACCGGCACTCTCCACTTGGGACACACGATGATGATCGCTATTGAAGACCTGATGGTCCGCTATTGGCGAATGAAGGGCAGAGAAACTGTTTGGATCCCGGGAACTGACCATGCCGCTATTGCCACAGAAAATGTCGTCATCAAGAAGTTAATAGATGAACGCGGTATTGCCGATCCACGTGCTGAACTTGGCAGGGAGGGTCTACTAAAAGAAATTCGGAATTTTGTTGAGGAGAGCCGGGATACTATCCGTAATCAGGTCAGAGCCGTCGGTGCTAGTGTCGACTGGTCACGTGAGCGATACACGATGGATCCTGGAATTAGTCGAGTTGTCAGTGATGTCTTCGTCAACATGCATACCGACGGTATTATTTACAGAGGTAACCGCATAGTTAATTGGGACCCAAAACTACAGACCACTGTATCTGACGATGAAGTTGACCACAAAGAAGAAACTACGATTCTCTACACGCTTAAATACGGCCCATTTGAGATAGCCACCGCTCGACCAGAGACAAAGTTTGGAGATAAATACGTAGTAGTACACCCCAACGACGAACGATATGAGGACTGGAAGCATGGTGATACATTCGAGGCCGACTGGATCAACGGTACGGTTTCGGCAACCGTGATCAAAGACGAGGCTATCGACCCAGAATTTGGCACCGGAGCTATGACAATAACACCTTGGCACGACCCAACTGATTTCGAAATCGCTGAACGGCATAATCTGGAAAAAATTCAGATAATAGACAAACACGGCAATATGCTAGACATTGCTGGCGAATTTGCCGGCCAGTCGATCGAACAAGCGAGAGCCGGCGTAGTCGAAACTCTGGATAAAAAGGGGCTTCTTATTAGTAAAGATGAGAATTATGCTCATAGCCTGTCCTTAAATAGCCGCGGTAAAGGCATTATCGAACCACAAATCATGTTGCAGTGGTTTATAGACGTTAATAAACCAGCCATCAAGTGGCACGGCCAAGACATGAGCTTAAAGCAAATTATGAAATCGGTTGTCGAAAACCAAGAAATCCAGATTATTCCAGACCATTTCAAGAAAACTTATTACCATTGGATAGACAATCTCCACGACTGGTGTATTAGCCGCCAGATCTGGTGGGGGCACAGAATTCCAGTTTGGTACCGAGGTGGTGACATGTACGTTGGCACCAGTGCACCAATGGCTAACCCAGAAGACGAAAATCAATCAGATTGGGTCCAGGAACCAGACACCTTGGACACGTGGTTTAGTTCATCGATGTGGTCTTGGACGACCATGCTCGATCCAGAACATATGTTAGATGAAAAGCAATCATTGCAAGACATACTCAAGCACAGTCCTGATTTCCAGAGATATCACCCCAACACCATGCTCGAAACTGGCTACGACATCTTGTTTTTCTGGGTAGCCCGCATGATTTTAACCACGACCTACGCCACAGGCGATGTCCCGTTTAAAAACGCTTATCTACACGGTATGGTTCGTGACCGAAATGGTGCAAAAATGAGCAAAAGCAACCCAGCAACGGCAATTGACCCGATGGAGATAATCCCAGAATTCGGTGCCGACGCTCTACGCCTGTCAATGACTATAGGCATGAGCCCAGGTAACGATACCCGCCTGTATAAAGAGAAGATTGCTGGCTATCGTAACTTCTGCAATAAGCTTTGGAACGTGGCCCGCTACTGCTTAACTAACGTCGAGGCTGATTACTCACCGAAAAAACCAATAATCCAAACAGCTGGGGAGAAGTGGATTGTTGGCCGGCTTAATGAAACAATTGTTGAAGTATCTTCTCAGATTGAGAATCATCGATTCAGCGATGCAGGACAGGCTGTTTACCATTTCTTGTGGGATGATTTTGCCGATTGGTACATCGAGACAAGTAAAGTTCAGGGCAATCTAGACCTGTTACTTTACGTTCTGGAGAATATCTTAAAATTAGCTCATCCATTTGCACCGTTTGTGACAGAAACCATCTGGCAGCAACTACCATACAAGGAAGATCTACTAATCACAGCTCAATGGCCGACCGTACTGCCAGGTAGTACGCGCAGAGACGAGTTCGAACAGATCAAGCTGATTGTCACCGAGATCCGTAACCTAAAGACCGATCTCGATATAAGCGATACGATTCTGTACTACAAAAAGAGCGATTTTCTCGACGAGAACTGTGATTTGATTAAACGCCTTTCGGGTGTTAAAGACGTGAGGAAGGTAGTTGACGGACGTGGCCTGCACCTAACCCAGACCACTGTCGAAGCCTGGCTTGATGTCGAGGAGAACGCCACTAGAAGCTACCTAATGAAACTCATCACTCAACGATCAAAAATCAATAAGATAATTGCATCGATTGAGAAGCGTCTAAGCAACCAAGAATATGTCGACAAAGCTCCTGAGCATATCATTGCCGAATCGACACAGAACCTTACCGACAACAGGCAATTAGCAGACAGATTAACCGCTCGCATCGAAGCTATTGAAGAGTCAATCCAAGAGTTCTAGAACAGTAATTCAGCTCAAGCTCCTGGGTTGATCCTTCGTCTTGAGATGTTCATTGTCATTAAAAACAATTCATTTTAACAACTCCCTTCGGTCGCTCCACAAGGGGCGGAGTTAAAATAAAAACTCAATTGTTTAAATGACATTCACATATCAGGACTCAGTCTTTTATGCCCAGGGGAAAGGAAGATGACAAATCCCCGCTGGTAGGATTTGGATTTGGTTTTAATCTGCTTCGTGCAGATTGTTTACAATTTAAGTTCACAGAAGAATGCATTGAAATCTAAATCATTGACAAATTTACCAAAACTATATATAATAACTCTGATTTTTCACTTAAATGTGTGAAGGATTGTTTTTTGAGAAGTTGGATATATAAGTTCAAGGTGAGCTATTAGGTTAATTAGCTATTAGCAGTAGATAGACTAGTAGCTTGCTAGCTCATCTTGTACGTAGAGAGAAGAGAAAGTCTTGGGCAACACTGCCGAGCATCAACGAAGGGTAATCGCATGTTTGCATACACACTACCGCCACACAGGATCATCATCCTGCTGGTCATCTTCGTACTGATCGGCTATCTCATCCGTGAGATGGTAAAGATCTCAATGCAGATGGCAGCCGACAGAAGACTTCCGTTCGGCGTACCGAACAGTGGTCTCAACCACGAGGAAACCCTTTTGGTTGAACTGCTGAAGCTCACTGAGCAACGCAAGAAGAACGGCAACAACTTTCGCGATCACTGGCATCTGAGCCTCGGGACGCACCACGACGACGAGGTTGTGCTCTTTGACCGCAGCCCTAAAGGCAAGACTGTCACTCCTCGACATCTCCGGATTGACACCAGGATCTTGATGGCTGGCGTGAAAGACCCGCTGTCCGAGATCACACCGATCAAAGACGGCCTCGGCAGAGTAATCGGATACGTACCGCCGAAAATCAAGCCGTCCGACGATGGCGAAGGTTTCGACTGGTAACGATCAGTTTGTAAGGAGAGAGGTCTCGTGAGTTACGTGCAGTCCATTCTGCCACTCAAGCCTCTCTCCTTTGCCCTCTTAGGCCCTCTTCACTCGTAAATATATCCAACTCTCACATCTTCTATGTAGATTAAGTAGCTGCACTGATGAGTCCTAGTGGGGACGAAAGAGGATGAATCAAGTTCAAATGTTCTTCTACACGAAGAACTCTAGTGATATCTTTTGGTGGCAAAAGATATCGGAAAAACCAGCCATTGCGTTTTAACAGTGATTGAATAAACAGCTACCTAAAACCGTATCCAAAAGAACTCTCGTTGGTCGCCCCTAAAGGGGTTTGCTTTTGTCTAGCGGTTATTTAAGCAGCCGTTTCTTCATCAGTTAAAGCCGATGTGGCCT
>JAGPDM010000013.1 GCA_018057585.1 Candidatus Saccharimonadota bacterium | reverse complement strand
TAAGTGTCCATGATAGATGGAGAAACTAATTAGAAACTGAGCCAGCGTTGGTGGCTTTCTTTTTTTATTTGTCATTTGTCTATTCTATAGTAAATATTTTTGATTAGGAAATATATTTGTTACAATACATCTGCAATAATAAAATAAATAAATAAAATAATGGGAGAGCAATATGGCATGGGGCGATTGGACATTTCAACGGTCTGTTGATCAAACATATGGCATCTGGACAAACAGACGGACTGGGCAAACAAGGGTCTGGGTACGTCCAAAAAGAAGGGCTTGCAACTAGCAGTAACATCTCAGGACTGAGCCTGAATTGATAAAAGAAGTTTCACCGGGTTTATGCGTATTGGCAGGGTTCGGAATTGCACAGATGGCAGGTTGCTTAATTATTTTGTTATAGAGTTCCATATAAGAACGGAGAACTTAGAGTTTGGCAATTGTTGGGGCTGGACGCAAGCAAAAAAATATCAGGAACTAATAGTGACTAATCTAAACATGGTTCAGGGACCTCCATTAAGCTAAACGAAACTTGACATAAATTAGGAGAGTCTAGCATTCTCACCTGAACAACAAACTAGTTATGTCGCAGAGCGTCGATTGGCTTCATTTTTGAGGCTCTAATTGCTGGTGCTAGACCGAATACCACACCTATAAATAGCGATATACCAATTGAAATAATAAATGACCCAATTGTGAAGGTTGGCTTAACATCTATCTGTTTGCCGGCGATATGTGCCATAAGAAATGCTGTGAATATACCGAGGATACCACCAGTCATCGAGAGCAGTAAAGCTTCGATCAAGAACTGGGACAATATAACTCTCTTACTTGCACCGATCGCCTTTCTTATGCCGATTTCGTGAGTTCGCTCAGCGACAGATGACAGCATAATATTCATGATCCCAACTCCTCCAACCAATAACGAGATGGCTGCAATGGCGCTAACGAATTTTGTTAAGTTTTTGAGTGTGCCCGTAAAACTATCGGCTACATCCTCGGCCGATGCTATGCTAAAATCGTCTTTTCCCCTGGTTTTCTCAAGTATTTTCTTGGCTTGATTGCTAGTGTCCTTGATCTTGTCAGCATTCTCAACCTTTACACTAATACTGTCGAAGCTAAGAGTAGTTTCTAAAAGTTTTGCACCAGTTGGCTCAGGGATTAACAGACTGCTCGCATACTGGCTAGATAGCCCAAAAGTACTCTGTTTTTCTGGTGATTTTATAACACCGACAATCTCAACAGAGAGTTTCTTGACTTTATCTGCACCAGTCTTAGGGTCAAGATATTTATATGTAATATCGACCGTCTCACCTAATCCCGAAGATTTACCAAATAAGTTTTTTTCTAAGTCTGCACCGATAACTGCGACATCTCCTTGGCTATTTGTGTAAAAACTGCCACTTTTCAATTTGTCGTTTATAACCTTCTCGGTGTTTGAATCAGCGATCAGCACATATGCGGTTTTATCAGTCTTCTTTTCATAATTAACCGAAGCTGGAACGTACCTACTAGGTGCGATCGTTTTAACATTGGAAAGCTTCTTTAGATTCTGTACTTCTTTAGGGCTAAATAAAGAGCCTGTATCGCTTGGACCGATCGTTAAGAGGTCTACGCCTAGAGAATCAATCTCTTTACTAAGTTCTGTCTGGAAGCCTTGGCCTATAGCTAACACTGTAACCACAGAGCTAATGCCGATCACCACTCCCATAACTGTTAAGAGCGATCTAACTTTGTTTGCCAAGATTGAAGTTACTGCAATCTTTAAATTAAAGATTATCACTACAGACCTCCTGCTTCCTGTTGAATATCGAATACTGAAGACGGATCTTGTTGCAACGACACCTCGACCTCAGCTTGCGAAGACCTGTGTTCTTCTGGAATATTGTCTACAACTGTAGAGTTATCTGTGCTCAGTACGTTCGATCCGTTCGAAGGCTCTTCTACGGCAATAATCTGCTCGGCATCTGCATTTGTATTCAATGACTGGATTGAATCTAAATTCTGCAGTGGAGAATAGGATTGTTGGGGTTCTCGGACTGTAATCTGCTCAACATCGACAGGACGAGAAACTTCTTGCTGAGGTGGCTGTACCATTCCGGACATACTATCTAACGGTGTAGACTGCTGAGCTGTCTGTTGTAGCTGAACAGGAGACTGGCTAGCTACGGCTGCATACTGTTGCTGACGGACGTCAGCCACTGGCAATTGAGCAAAGCGAGGATCGGGAGCGTACTGTTGGGGTAGCTGCGGTCTCCCAGCTGCTGGTTGGGCGATCAGGTTTGGTTGTGCACTATAAACTGGTTGCATCTGCTGCTGTGGAGCTTGGATAGATTGTTGCATGATTGGTTGTTGTGGCTGGAGTGACTGTGAAGGTTGGCTCTGTTGCACGGCTGGGAAGAATTGTGGTTGCGGCACGCTAGGTTGTTGCATGATTGGTTGTTGTGGCTGGAGTGACTGTGAAGGTTGGAAATTAACGGGCAAAGACTGTGGCATTGGAGCATATATCTGATAAGCCGGAACTAGAGAAGGATCAACCACAACAGAGCCATCTCTGACAACGATGCTACGCTGTGCCTGCTTAGCTATCCCAGGATCGTGAGTCACCATAACAACAGTCGTTCCCGCAGCATGCAATTGATGTATGATCTGCATTACAGCCTCACCAGAGTGAGTATCGAGGTTACCAGTTGGTTCGTCTGCGAAAACAACTTTTGGATTATTTATCAAGGCTCTTGCAATCGCGACTCGTTGTTGCTGGCCGCCAGATAACTCTGACGGCAGTCTGTCCCCAGTACCACTTATGCCCATAGCTTCCAAGATCTGATTGCACTGTGCTTGTCTCTGGGGCTTGCTACTGACGCCATTATATACAAGCGGTAAGGTAATGTTATCTTCAACAGTAGATGTCTGTACCAAGTTAAAACTTTGAAAGATAAAGCCAGTATTAAGAAGCCTATACTTTGTTAGCTCACTGTCGTTCATGCCCTCAACCGGAACACCGTTAAGCATGTACGACCCGTTATCAGCCGTATCAAGCAGTCCCATTATGTTAAGTAACGTACTCTTACCGCTTCCACTGGCTCCGGTAATGGAGACAAACTCCCCTTGCTCAATATTAAGACTAAGATTGTTCAAAATGCTGGCCGCATTAACGCCAGTGCCGTAAATCTTATTAATGTTATTTATCTGTATCAAGCTCATGCTTAATTAATCATACCTTATCTGCCCCAACAGATAAAGATTGTTCAAATCTTCAATGTATTGTGCTACAAATTCTATTTTTCATAAATTTGATCGTTCAACGCTTCTACCAGTTTACTGCTTGAATATGTACAAATATCAAAAAAGTAGCCACCTATATCGAGAATTTTGGCATTATCGATATTTGTTTTCGAGTTGTCAATAAATAGTATGTCTTTAATGTCAGTGCTAGAACGTTTAATAGCTAGTCTGTAAATATCTAATTCTTGGTCTTTCTTGGACTGGCCAAGCTCTGCAGATATTAAAGTCAGTTCTGGTTGAAACAATGCGAAAATATCTTGATAATTTTTACGCAGATATTCTGTAACCCCTTTCGGTTGATCAGATAATATTCCTAATCGGAACTTACTAGTCAGTGATAGCTCTTTTATTAGATCAACTGTCTCTTCAATTGGCTTGTAGCTTTTGTAATATTCATCAATACAGATCGCCACACAAGATCCATCCAGCCCAAGTTCGTCTGTAAATAATTTCCAGCGATCCTGGTCACTGATTTTACCAATGCAATACTCAGCTTTGTCCGTTTTTATGTAAGCATCAACAACTTGTTCTGATGGAATATCTAGCTTTCTAGATAAACCTACTTCTCCACCAGAAAAGAAATCATTAAAAACCACCCCGCCTAAATCAAAATATAGTACCTTTTTCATCATTAGACATTATACACTTCAAATCCTGATTAAGTTTAAATATGTTCTGGCTGGGGCGGTAGGAATTGAACCTACAATCTTCGGTACCAGAAACCGCTGCCTTACCGTTTGGCCACGCCCCATTAAGCCATCTGTTCTATTTTGCCAGATTACACAAGAAAACTCTACCCTAATTATGAGACATATACCTGATAAGTTCGTGCACTATTGCTGCTAACTGGCGACAATACGCCCGCAAGCTAGTCGCGGACCTCCACTATGGCCTGAGCCTGATTCACCTGGAGTATGTGGATCGAGATTAGCGTGAACCATTATCGAAGTACCCTCTTCAGGCTGCAATATCGAAACTGGACCATCAGACAGTGTGACTCGTGTTGTGAGGGCTTCTAAAACACCAGTACCGTCCTCGTCTATCGTGATGCTAGGTAAATCACCAGAATGATAGCCGTGGTTAGAATCAGCGTCCGTGTCTCCTGCAGGGCCTGGATCAAAATGTCCACCAGCACATTTGAATCCATCGCAATCGCAATCGCCTTTTTCGTGAATATGCACTGCATGGACGCCTGGACTGATAACCTCAGGATCGCCACTGAGCTCGACTCTTATGTGGACATATTTAGCACCTGAGACATCATACTCGGTGAATTTGGCTGTTCCCGTGATATCTGGACCGCTAATATCGGCGGTTGCTGTCGTAGTTGTCTTCAGTTCTCCATCAAATTGTAGATTAAGTTTCATAAATACTCCTCATTTACTGTACTTCTATTGTAACGCAGACCGTCAATGCCACAAAAAATACTATTGCATAGACTCGGTTCGCTTTTCAGACTGATCCTTGCGCCAAGCTGCCACCTTTTGATGGTCACCTGAAAGTAAAACATCTGGAACTTTCTGACCACGAAATTCTGGCGGACGGGTGTAGTGTGGGTATTCGATGCTAACTCCATCAGAGAATGACTCCTCAACTGTCGAGTTTTCGCCACCTAGAACTCCGGGAATCAACCGGACGGCTGCATCAATTATTAACATCGCCGGTATCTCACCACCTGTTAGTACGAAATCACCAACGCTAATTTGCACATCGACGTAGCTTCTAACACGTTCATCGAAGCCCTCGTAACGGCCGCAAATGAATATCAAATGCTTTTCGATGCTTAGCTCTTGAGCGGACTTTTGTATGAAACGTCTACCCTGTGGACTTAGTAGTATAACTTTCGAGCCTTCTGTTTTGACAGACTCTATAGCTTTAACAACCGGCTCAGCCTTCAGCACCATACCGTCACCGCCGCCGTATGGTGTGTCATCAACGGTTTTGCGTAAACCTTCACCAAAGTCACGCAGATTTACGAGATCAAGCTCTAAATGGCCGTCTCTTTGTGCCTTCCACATCATGCTTTCAGACATATAAGCTTCAATAACTTGCGGAAATAGAGATATAACGCTGACTTTCATAATCTCAAGTGTAACAAAACAGAGGCCATTCCAGAAACATCAGAAGGAAAGTTATATAATTTTAGAATAGAAAAAGGTGCTCTGTTAAGAAGCACCTAAATCCACAACACACATAAACCTCTCCGTCGTTTTGATGTTGTTTTTGTTTTCGCTCTCACCTCGAATGGTAGTACGAGATCAGCTTATAATCGCTAAAGCTTTTATTTTTTAAAAGCTTTAGCTCTTACGATGAATGAATTATATATCTAATCCGTCTAGGTCTGCAAGCTCTTGTCGAGTCTTTTCGACAACGGAATTAGTTTCCTGCACATCGTCCTGCTGATCGTCATTTGTTGATGGTTCATCTGCTACGGAAGCGTCAGCAGATTCATCACTAGAACTGCTCAAATGCGCCCACTGAGATGCTCCGTCGGAAACTGGCTCTTCAGAAACAGATTGAACTGACTGATGATCATCTACAGGAGAAGACGGCTGTTGGTAGCCGCCACCAGACGACTGTTCGCTTCGGTCTTCACGTTCACGTCGTGGAGGCCGGCTGTCGCCTTCAGGGTCTATAATCTTTAGATTGTAACGAGCATCATTCTTTGTGCCAAGAGCACGCAACAATGTTCGAATACTTTGAGCTGTGTTGCCTCGCTTACCGATGACGCGTCCAAGGTCTTCTTGAGCGACCGTTAGCTCAAGCAATACACCTTTTTCATCGATGCTACGCTTGATTTCAACCTTGTCTGGTTCCCCAACTAAAGCTTTGACTATATATTCAACAAATTCTTGATCAATTTCTGACATTTTTACTCCTTGTTCTTAAGTTTTAGAATTGACAGTACCTAACAGTTGATCGGTACAACAAATATTATAGCAAACTTACGCGGAAGCTTCTTCTGACTTTTCCTCGGTTGGTGTTGGCTCTTTCTGCTTTTCATCCGCAGGCTGTTCTTTAGGAGCTTCTTCGCTTGGAGCTTCCGGTGTCTTTTCAGCTTCTGGTTTCTCAATTGGTTCTTTTTTAGGCTTACTGTGCTTTTCCGTTATCTTTACCCAGCTAGGCAGATCTACGCCGTTATCTTTCAATAGTCGTGCAACTCGATTCGATGGCTGAGCACCGTTACTTAGTCGTTTTTCGATAGCTTCTTTTTTGAAGGTAAAATCCTTAGTGTATGGGTTAAAGCTACCAAGCTGTTCGACAACTCGACCACTCTTTGGGCTTAAGCTATGTTCCTGTGCAACTAGACGAAAGTGAGCAAGTTTCTTGCGGCCAACTCTCTGTAAACGTAATACTAACAATGTAACTCCAACTTCATTTATTTAATTTAGCGTTAAAGCACATTTTACAGATGTACAACCCTGTTGTCAATCGCGACCATTATTTTTAATATAAAAGTTTCCGAAAATCCAACAATAGACTCATAACAATCCCTTCTTTTGCAAAAAAGATTGTTTAGAAAAACTACTTTTTGAGCAAAGCAACTTCAGCGGCGGCTTGTTGTGCCAACTGCTTGCTGGCCCCTTTGCCAATACCACGTTGATCATCACTGACGTAGACGCCTACAGTGAATATCTTGTCATGATCGGGTCCGTTTTCATCCAGTACTTTGTAAGTAGGTGTTACCCCCTCGTCAGCCTGAATTTTTTCTTGGTAAGTGCTTTTTGCATCCTGCCATGAGCCGGATTTAAGAATCTCGTCAAGCGTTACTAGTATATTGTCTGTGATAAATTTAGCGGCTGCATCATATCCCTGATCAAGATAAATTGCACCCGTGATAGATTCGAAGGCGTTAGCCAGGATCTGAGTTCTCGCTCTAGGGCCACCATGACGTTCGCCTCGACTCATATGCATATAATCCCAGACACCTAGTCTCTCTGAAGCGGCACCGATCGATTCTGTTCGCACTAGTGCCGCCCGCCAGTTGGTCAGAACGCCCTCTTGCTGGTCTTTATAGTTATTAAATAGATAATCAGTTGTTACTAGTTCTAGAACAGCATCACCAAGAAATTCTAATCGTTCATTGTGTTCTAGCCCACGTTCACGTCTCTGTTCGTTTAACCAAGAACGATGGGTTAGAGCTGTAGTCAGTAAATCAATATTATTAAATTTTACGCCTAATTTTTTGCTGACAAACTCATCAAGTTCCATAGATTATGCTTTTTTCATTCCTAATTTTTCTTTACGAATCCGCTTCATACCAATTAAGAATAGCTTACTAATGTCTTCATATTCAATTTTATCGAGCGCTTCCATGGCTGGGAACCATTTAATATCGTTCATCCAATCTTCTTTTTTAATCGAGTTAGTGTCACCTAAAGCCTCAACCAAATAAACCTGCATGGAGATCAAAACCAAGCTCTGTTGTCGACGGTACTGAAAGTTCACCTTACCAAGCCAACGATGTAACTTCATCTCTTGCAGGCCTGTTTCTTCTTGGATCTCACGTTTGGCAGTTTCGTCTGGCTTTTCACCTTCTTCGATATGTCCTTTTGGTATCGTCCAACGATCTTTGGCGTCTTGGATCATAAGGATTTCTACTTCATCGTTTCTATCGCGACGAAATATTACGCCACCAGCCGTAGATTCACGAAGTACTTCTTGAATGGCTGGTCTTTTAAAATATTTCTTTATATCTGGAGTTTTCATTTGCTTGCCTTCTTTTCTGGTTTCTTATCTTTCTTAGCTTCTTCTGGATTTATTTGTCTGAAAGCCGTGCCTAATACTCCGTTTACAAACTTACCAGAGTTGTCTCCACCAAACTCCTTGGCTAGCTCCACGGCTTCATTTATAACAACTTTCGGTGGAGTTTTGTCGCCATATTTAAGCTCATAGAGCGACATTCGAAGTATTAATCTATCAATCCGAGCAATCTGGTCCACTGGCCAATCAGGTGCTAACGGAGCAATATCGGCGTCGAGCTTGTCGCTGATCTCAACTACCTTACGGACAAGATCATCAACAAATTCTGTATCATTTAATGATTTTTGATATTGCTTGATGTTACGCTTAATCACTTCATCGAGAGAATAGTCTTCATCGACATCGTGTCTGAAGTCGTGTTCAAATAACGACTGAAGAACAACAATTCTACCGAGGTGTCTATTACTAGCCACTGATTCTGCCCCCCCTTTGTTCGATCTTTGTCTTTGACATACTTTCTCGATCTATTCCTGTTAAGTTGCGTTCTACTAGCGGCCATATTGAGCCGCTAGATATTACTGTGTACCTTTTTTCTTCGTGGTCGCAGCCTTGACTGGGCTGGTTGCATTGACACGTCGTGCGAGATCTAGCCGATGATGGCTACGGCGCATGCCAGTTTTGGTTCTTGTGGTCTGCTTCTTAGGCTTTCCCATTTATAACTCCTGCAGTTTTGCAATTACGGTTACTAATTACTTGGTATTTTACCCTATTTCGCAAGATATATAAACCCTAAAATGAATGGATTTAAACAACGAAGTTTATGAGGCGGCCAGGGACAACAATAGTTTTTCGGATTTCTTTGCCTTTAATATATGAGTTTACTTTTTCGTCGGTTGCAGCGGCTGTAATTAACTCTTCTTTGCTGGCGTCTGCCGATAGTATTAATTCGGCCCGTAATTTGCCATTCACCTGAACAACTACAGTGATCAGATCTTCTTTAACTAGCTCTTTATCCCAGGTTGGCCAGCTATCTTTGTGGATAGAGTCATCGTGACCGAATTGCTGCCAAAGCTCCTCGCTCATATGAGGTGCAAAAGGTGCAAGTAGCAATATATTCTTCTCAATAGCTTCTAGCCAGGCTGGACTATTATAAGGAAGATCATCCGCAATTTTACGCATATACTTATTAAGTTCCATCAACTTAGCTATTGCTGTGTTAAAGCTCAACTTTTCCAAATCTTCGGTAACTTTTTTTATTGTCTTGTTAACTTCAGCAAGCAAATGAGTTTCGTGCTCTGCTTGATTTTTGGCCTGTTTGTCATCGGCAGGCTCCTTGCTAGCGATGACTTCTTGGGCAATATCCCAAACTCGGTTCAAGAAACGATAAGTACCAGGTACACCACTTGGATTCCATTTTGCCCAAACTTCTAATGGTGCTGCAAACATTAAGTAAAGCCGCAGAGCATCAGCACCATAGCCGCTATTGATTATTTCTAGCGGGTCAACGCCGTTGCCCTTGGATTTACTGAACATTGTACCGTCACCAGCAGTTACTTTGCCGTTAAATAGGAATTTTTTGAATGGTTCTGGGTCATTAACTAAACCTTTCTTGTAGAAGAATCTAGTAACAAATCGAGCGTAAAGCAAGTGGGCCGTGGCATGATCGGCACCGTTGTAGAAATCGATCGGCATCCACTTTTTGGCACGAACTGGGCTAAAAGCTTGCTCATTATTAGCAGGATCGAAATAGCGCAACATGTACCAGCTAGAACAGATGTAGGTGTCTAGGGTATCGGTTTCTCGCTCAGCCTTGCCGCCACAATTTGGGCAGGTTGTCTTAATCCATTCGTCTGCACGTGCGAGCGCCGACCTGCCATCGCCACTAGGCTGGAAATCATCAAGCTCCGGCAGAACAACTGGCAAGTTGTCGTCAGAAATCAACACAGGCACAGTAAGTATTTCGAACTCTAGAGCAATGATTGATTTACCTTTTATGTTTTTAAGGTAAGACGGAATCGTAGTTTCGTAGTACTCGACGAGGCTCTGTAATGAATTGAATTTCTTTGTTAAAGACCGATTTAGCCACTCCGTATCATCAAATCTTTTTTCAAGGCTGTCATACTCTCTGCGTCCTATGATTTTGATGTAAACTTTCTTGTCTTTATGAGTAACAGAAAGAGTATCGCCAATCTTTGCTTGAGCAATTTCGTGGTCGCTTGCCCTAGTTAAAACTGATTTTTTGCCCTCAGCAATTGCATTGAAATTATTCTCGTTATTGTACTCAAATGTGAACTTCTCCTTAGTACTTACACAGCTTTGACAGTTAACAATCGGAATCGGGGCACCCCAGTAACGCTGCCGGCTGATGCTCCAGTCACGCATTTTGTAATTAATTCTTTTTTTGCCAGCCTCTAGAGCTACGAGCTTTTCAAGAATCTTGTTTCTTCCCTCTTTAAAAGTCATCCCGTCAAATTCGCCAGAGTTCGCTAGTTTATAGTTTTCAGGTGATTTCTTAATGTCTTCATACTCGATGAACTCTTGCTGCTCGGTTGTATAGATAATTTCCAAATCAAATTTATTTGCAAACTCATAGTCCCGCTCATCCTCGCCCGGGACGCCCATAACTGCGCCTGTGCCATATCCGGCTAAAACGTAGTCAGCAATCCAGATTGGCACTTCCTTATCGGTAAGAGGATTAATTGCATAGGCACCTGTAAATACACCCGTTTTAGATTTATCAGATTGTCGTTCTACCTCTGATTTTTGATTTGTTAGACGAACATATTCTGAGACTTCATCTTTATGCTCGGCAGTTGTAATCACGTCAACAAGGTCATGCTCAGGTGCCAAAACCATAAATGTCGTTCCAAACATCGTATCGTGGGCAACGGTGAATACTGATACGCTATCTTTAGAATCTTTTATTTTGTATGTAACTTCTACGCCCTCAGATCTGCCAATCCAGTTTTTCTGAGCTAGTTTTACGCTTCCAGTCCAATCTAGATCATCAATCGCTTCAAGTAATTCATCGGCATATTCAGTTATTTTGAAAAACCATTGTTTGACTTCTTTGCGTTTGACCTCTAGATCACCCGGACCATCGTGACGCCAGCACTTACCGTCAATTACTTGTTCATTAGCTAGGACGGTCTGGCATTTGGTACACCACCACTGCATTCGGCTGTCTTGGTAGGCCAGGCCTTCTCGATACATTTCCGAGAAAATCCACTGCGTCCATCTGTAGTACTCAGGTAGATGGGTGGCAATTTCCTTGTCCCAATCATTGCTCCAACCCATGGCTTTATACGCAGTCTGATACTGTGGGATTAGCTGTGCCATGCTTTGTTGCGGACTCATACCTTCTTTGATTGCACGGTTTTCGGCCGGCAATCCAAACGAATCCCAACCGACCGGGTGGTAACTTTCATAACCTTGCTGGCGCTTGAACCTTGCCATTATATCTGGAATTGTATAGTTCATTGCGTGGCCAATATGTAAATTGCCACTTGGATAATTGAACATACTCATGGCGATGTATTTTTCTTTGTCGCTGTCTAGGTCGGCCTTATATAAGCCGGTTTCATCCCAGATCTTCTGCCACTTAGGTTCGATTATCTTTGGTTCAAAACGTTGCATTACACTATTCTAACAATTATATCGCTTTTCTACTACTGTTGCTTTGACTCCATGAGCAGGCTACTGATGAGGTTATCGTAGCTTCCTAGATTAGTCTGCAAAGATGCCAAACTAGGAATTGGCTGGGTCTTACGGCTGAAACTGTAAATTAATTTATCTGCACGATCATGAAATAAAATTTTGAACCCGTCATTGTTATCAGATATTAATATATGAACATTGACTTCCGATCTGCCTGCTAGCAGTTCTTCAATGCTTGACTCGTCCAATGATTGCTTAGTTTGCTTTGACGCCCTTAGGATATCTTTTAGCTCTGACTCGGTTAAAGTAGCTCTATACTCATTGCTGCCACTAAAAACTGGTCTGGCATCTTTTAAAGCTGACCTCAAACTACTATCAATTGCTTCTATTTGGCTTTCGTTAAAATTACCAACAGGTAGTATCGGAAGATTCTGCGAGCGTGCTAAGAGTCCACCAATTGGAATGCCGAGGGTTTCAAGCTCATTTCTTTGATCTTCGGAATCGATTTTTACCCACTTATGATAAATTTTATTCGAGTTTAGCTTGTAGTCAGCAACGACACGGAAAATGACATGCTCATTGTCGCTTATAAGCTCAACCTCACGTGTCTCGTCCTGATATACAGCTCTTCTTAAGTCAGAGTCTGCTTTGCTTGTTATTTCTAGGAAATGAGGCTGAGATTTTAGCTGATAAGATAGCTTGACAGTTGACTCATTGGCAGTAAAAGCCTTGATCAAACCATCATTTATTCGATTTAGACTGTAATAATTACGATAGAATAAGATGCCTGCAACCGCTACGGTCATAAGCAGCAATATTCCATAGAGAATCTTTGACACCTCCAATGGTTCACTTACAGGTTTGCGATTTTTAGTCTTAAATAAATACTTTGGAGCTTCGTATTTATCAACTTCTGTTTTTGTCATATTGTTAAATACTAGCACAATCAGGTTGTTTGGTAAGTAATTATTTGGTGGAGATACAGGGACTCGAACCCTGGACCTCTTCACTGCCAGCGAAGCGCTCTAGCCAACTGAGCTACATCCCCAAAACAAAATTACTCTTATATTTTAGCTTATTTATATGATTTAGGTACAGTGTCTTTCGTCTGGGGCATATGCGCGATTCTATAATTGCCGATGTACTCCAACTGAGCTGCATACCCAAAAGTTATTTAATTGGATATTTTAACCTACTTCTAAAAATAATTCATACTACAAAGACTAAAGGGGCACTCCCGTGAGCCCACCCGCGCATGCCCTGTGGTAAAGAAAAGTGGCATCCGCGTATCACACGAGCACCACACAAGTCATAAGCATTATCACTTATTCGTTATTTTTTGGCAAGCTTAGCTTTTGATCAGTTCAACTAAGGCAGTCTCATCAATGATTTTAGTTCCTAGCTTTTCTGCTTTTGAGGCCTTGCTACTACCTGCCTTACTACCTAGAACTAAATAACTGGTATTCTTGCCGACGCTTGATTGGAATGTACCTCCTAACTGTCTGATTCTTTCAGCAGCCTGATCTCGGCTCAATGTTTCTAACGTACCTGTGATAACAAAGCTTTTGCCGCTTAGCTTGCCTTCGTTTGATTCGACAATTTGCGGCGCTACGCCCAGCTGCCAAAATTTCTCACACAATAACTGGTTCTGCTCAGTTTCAAACCATTCTATTAAGCTATGGGCGACGACTTCACCGATGCCTTCGATGTTTTCTAGCTCTTCGTATTTTGCTGAACTAAAGTTTTCAAAGCTTCTAAACTTACTAGCAAGATCAATTGCAGTTTGAATGCCAACATGGCGGATGCCCAAACCGAAAATAAATCTCGATAATTCTGGGTTTTTCTTGAGTTCAATCGCATCAACAAGATTATTAGCGGAAAGCTCTGCGAAGCGATCAAGCTTTAATAAATCGGATTTAGTAATTTTATAAATATCTGCTAAATCAGTTACCAGACCCTGGTCGATAAGTATTGCTACGTTCTTTTCGCCTAAACCCTCAATGTCCAGTGCGCCTTTGCTGGCGTAGTGCTGCAAGCTTCGTTTTAAAATCGCAGGATCATTGAGGTTTGTAGCTCTGTAGATGGCATCACCTTCTCGACGCACGAACTCTAAAGGGTGATCAGAAAGTGCTGCAACCATGTTATATTTCTTTTCTGAGCCGTCACGTAGATCCATTAAAACCCTAACAACTTGCGGAATAATATCACCAGCTTTATGGATGATGACCGTGTCACCAATCCTGATATCCTTACGCTCGATTTCGTCAGCATTATGAAGGCTAGCATGTTGAACGGTCGTTCCGGCAACACTAACAGGTTCGAAGACTGCAACGGGCGTAGCCGCACCCGTCCGACCTACATTTATAACTATATCTTTAATCTTAGTCGTCGCTTCTTCTGCTGGATATTTGTAGGCAATGGCCGCTCTTGGAGCCTTACCAACCACTCCAAGCCGATTGTACGTGGCCATGTCGTCAATCTTAACAACTAGACCATCTGTATTGAATGCTAAATCTAGCCGCTTATGTTCCCAGTCTTGAACGAAGGTCATGATTTCATCAACAGATTTTAAGACTTTAGCTTGTGGGTTTGCTCTAAAGCCGTAACTACGCAGTAGCTCGTATTCTTTGTGTCTATTTTTAATACCATCAGCAATCAATTGATAAGCGTGGAACTGCAGAGGTCTACTTGCGGTCAACCTGGCATCTAGCTGGCGAATGGTTCCGGCCGCAAGATTGCGAGGATTCTTGAACTCTTCACTGCCTGATTCCCGCCTGATTTTGTTGAGATGGTCAAAATCATCTTTATACATGACGATTTCACCCCGCACCTCAATACTAATTGTCTCGTGTAGACGTAATGGGACAGACTGAATAGTTCTTACGTTGTGGGTGACATCCTCGCCAACGAACCCATCGCCTCGCGTAATAGCAGTTTTGAGTAATCCATTTTCATAGATAAGGGCACAGGCCAGGCCGTCCATCTTAAGGTCGGCAAAAAAATCTGATTTCAAATTAGGTTCAATTTTTTTTATCCTAACAAACCAGGCTTCAACTTCACCTCTATTAAAAACATCGTTGAGGCTCAACATCCTCTGCGAATGCTTTACCTTAGTAAAGCCAGCTATCGGCTCTCCGGCGACTCTTTGAGTCGGGCTATCTCTAGTAATTAATTCAGGGAATTGATCCTCCAGTTGGGACAGCTCGTGTTTCAAGCTATCCGCGGCTGGTTCGCTCATGATCGATTTATCTAGAACATGGTAATTATAGCGATAATCATTTATCTGTTTACGAAGCGCCAGAATTCTTTTTTTAGCCTCAGATTTGGTCATTTATTTATCCAACAGTGATTTGTACAGTTTATAGAAATACGTGTTAACTATTGGGATTGATATAATTGGGAACAAGATACCAAGCTGCTTAATAGCTCCGCTCCAATCCTGTTTGGCAAACAAATATGCGAAGCCAAAATAGATGGCTACTATGAAGCCGATGCCTAGAATAATTCTTCTTTGGATAAACCAACGTCGACCGTCTACCAGCCTTTTAGCCGCTCTAAGAGCTTCGACTGGCAGGGTGCCAGGAATTGTAACTATGTAGACAGCCATAAGCGTAGATGTTAGCCAATACAAGCTTAAAATTCCACCAAAAGCCCAGATCAGAATCGGCACCGACTGTTCTAGTCGAGTCACAACAGCCCCACTAGTAGTCGCGACTTGAAAAAGTGCGAAACCTGCAAATACTGGTGTCAGCTGGATTGCTGCGAAAAGAATTATTAGAATAAATGGTATCAACTGAACCATGCCGTTGTAGTAAGCGAATCTGACTGTAACTCTTTCACCTGAGTCACGATGACGGACCATCCATACCGTTGCCATAGTAGCAATGACTCCAAAAATAGCCCCGTATAACGCGCTAGCTGCACTGGACGTGTCTGCATAAGTTAAAACATACCAAATCAAGCCGTAGCTGAGTATAAAAAAGAAGGTTCGCCATCTGTATTTATAAGTGTCTTTTATTGTCGATATTAGCAAACTGAAGCTACTAGGAATGCCCGTAGTGTCCAGGATTACAGATTCGGACAGTTTAAATGGCTTATGCTCAACCACCCTCTGAGTTCTGTCGACATGTATTTTTTCGCGTTTTGTTGTTGGAATTCTTCTATTTTTTTTAAGTTTTGATTCACCCATTTTACAACTGCGAGCCCATTTCACTGAGTCGCTTGATACGCTCTGCAATTGGCGGATGAGTACTAAAAAGACCAGAAAAGCTTAGACTCTCACCTTTTTTAGAGCTTTCCTTAGGATTATCTAGAAATAGGTGAGCTGTTGATGTATTTGCACGTTTCATCGGGCGAGAGTTATTGGATATTTTAGCCAAGGCACTAGATAATCCGTCTGGATATCTAGTCATCAGTGCACCAGAAGCATCAGCTAAATATTCGCGTCGTCTAGATACAGCCATTTTAATTAGACCAGCCACAAGCGGTGCTAGAATCATGGCTACAATGCCAAGTAGTGCAAAAGCATTACCTCCGTTATCGTCACGATTGCGTCCACCACCAAACCACATCATCCTCAGGAATATATCACTGATCAGCCCGATAACTACAACCAGAACCATCACCGTGCTCATAACCCTAATGTCGTAGTTCTGAACATGACTCAGTTCGTGGGCAGCAACGCCCTGTAATTCTTTATCGTCGAGAATACCTAGAATACCCGAAGTAAACGCAATATGAGCATTGTCCGGATTACGACCAGTTGCAAAAGCGTTAGGTGCTGGATCGTCAATTATATAAATCTTTGGCATTGGCATTCCGGCAGATATAACTAGGTTTTCAACCATTCTATAAACTCTTGGATTGTCTGCCTTTGAGATTGGCTTAGCACCGCTTAAAGACAATGCAACCTTAGCTGAGCTGAAGTAACCAAAGACTGCATAGATAAAGGCACCGATAGTTATTCCGATCGTAATTGTAAAGTCGCCGTAATACAGACCTGCAAAATAGGCTGTCGCAAAGGCTACGATTATAAATATAAAAATCAAAAGCCAGGTTTTACGTTTGTTAGCAGCTATCTGGCTATACATTTAAGATCAGTCTCGTAATATTAGACTTTAACTTCTACAGGTTCTTCAATTTTAGAACGATCATCAACTTCAAAGAATTCTCGAGCTGTGAAACCTAAATTTTTAGCAAAGATATTAGTTGGGAAAACTTTTACCTTAATGTTAAGGTCACGGACTGAGCCGTTGTAGAACCTACGTGATGCCTGGATCTTATCTTCAGTATCTGTAAGTTCGTCTTGCAGTTTCTGGTAGTTCTGATCAGCCTTGAGGTCTGGATAAGCTTCGGCAACTGCAAATATGCTTTTTAGAGCACTTTCGAACTGATTTTCAGCCTTAGCTGTCTCCTTTACGCCTTCAACGCCAGTTGTTTTTAGGGCGTTGGAACGAGCTTCTGTTACAGCTTCAAAAACTCCCTTCTCGTGTGATGCATAGCCTTTTACAGTATTAACGAGGTTCGGGATAAGGTCATACCGTCTTTTTAACTGGACAGTTATGTCGCTCCAAGCTTCGTCTACTCTAACGTTAGTCTTAACAAGACCATTATAGGTTGTCCAAAGCCAAAATCCAACGATTACTATCAACGCCAATAAGATTATTATTCCTGTCATGATTATCCTCTCATTTAGTTATGTTTATATTATAGCAGTCTGGTAAACACTTGTGTATGGTCTATTGGACTCAAGTTTGTTAGAATTATTTTACCGAAACAACATCGGACTGGTTCGGGCGCTTAGCTCAGTTGGCTAGAGCACCTCGTTTACACCGAGGGGGTCATAGGTTCGAGTCCTATAGCGCCCACCATAGAAAAAACACACTCATTACAGTGTGTTTTTTCTATTGAGCCATAGGTCACAAACCGTATCTTTGCGTATGCAAAAAAGGTTCAGATTATTGTTAAATCTTTGTTTTCTACAATTAATAACTAGATGCTGTAACGACAGAGTAGGTTTAACATCGCTCGTTGTCCAGCTTGTTGCTCAGCTTAATGATTCAAGTTTTTTATTGCACATTCTTAAGCTCAGACCCATGCTTAAGCTACTAATAGGAACACGATAATGAAAAAGAACACATTTAGAAGTATGGTTTTGTTGTACGGGATGGTTCTCGGTGTACTGATAGAAGTTGTATTTATTTCCTTCACCCAAACAACGTTGTTAGATCGGATGGCCGGAGCCTTAATATCTGCCCTCCCTTCATTCTGTACTTTGCACTATCATAAAGGATGTCACAAAAACAAACTATTGTTTCTGGCATAATTATTTCAGTGCTGCCTCTTGTCTTTTATGTTTTATTATTTCTATTCCGTGACCCGTTCGGATTCCTCATCTTCCCTTTTTTAGTAATCGGTGCTCAATTGCTAGCAAGCACCCTCCCGCGACTAATGAAAAAATAGTCTGTTAAAATAAAGGTATGAAGAAGCTCGGCGTTTTAACAATTCACGGTATCGGCAAAGTCCCAAGAAACTACGCAGGCGGCTTTATAGGCTCGCTGAAGAGTCTTATCGGCCAAGCTGAGAAAGACATTGCTTTCGGCAGTATTTACTATCAAAACACACAGCAGGCCAACGAGGAAAGAATCTGGCAACGTTATAGTAAAAATAAACTCGACTGGCGCGAGGCACGCAAATTTCTGCTTTTTGGGATAGCCGATGCTACCAGCCTAGAGCATTCAAAGGGTGATTTTGAGAGCAATTACATCCTAGCTCAGCTGGAAATAGCGAAGGAATTGCAAGCAATACGCGGCAAGATCGAACCAGATGCACCAATCATCCTTATCGCCGACTCACTCGGTGGACACGTACTTTCCTGCTATATATGGGATGCCCAGGCCTATAATGCAAAGACGAGGCGTGGCTTCAACGGCTTCTGGCAAAGGCCTCTCCCCTACTTCAAAGAGATTATTGGCAACGAGCCAACATCAAAGGATATAGCTTGGTTGCAGGGTGGGAATATCCAAAAAATAGTTACCACAGGATGTAACATACCAATCTTTGTCGCTAGCCAAGCTGAGGATGCAATAATGCCGATTAACCCACCACGTAAAGATTTTGAATGGCTTAATTACTTTGATCGAGACGATGTGTTAGGTTGGCCTCTACAGCCATTATCTGCTGACTATGACCAGCTAGTTAGCGATATACCCGTAAAGCTACGAGGATCGTCACTGCGCTCAAGAATCTATTATTCATGGAATCCTCTTGTTCATAAGCTTTACTGGAGCGATCCAAACTTTAAGCAAACGCTAGTGGATCAGATTAAAAGCAGCTTAAATCAATAAATTGCAGCTTTAGCTATAGTGAATAAAAGAAGAAAGCCACCCCTCGGGGCGGCCAACTACCACAATTCAACTTTAGCACTTTAAGATATTTTTGTCAATTTCTTGGCTTAACTGAGCTGACTGGGTTAATATCTATACAAATGTTCAACAATAGAAGTAACAAAAAAGGTACTGTTTTCGGCTGTTTCTCGCCCGAGGTCATGATCGCTACCTTTATGATCGAGTTTGCCCTAGCCGGTTATGTTTTGTGGCGCTACAAATTACAGACCTGGTCTAAACTAGTCGTGGCACTGTTGATATGCCTTGGCGTATTCCAATTCGCTGAGTACCAGATTTGTGGGGATATTAATCATATAACTTACGCACGCATAGGTTATATTGCAATAACCCTGCTGCCTGCACTCGGCTCTAGTTTAATTCACAGTATAGGTGGCAAAAGCTTGCGCTCACCAATCAACATTGCCGCCTGGGTGGCTGCGGCATATTTCGTAATTGCTTACGCCTTTAGCCCAATTGGACAAGGCTTAACCCCTGTATGTGCTGGTAATTATGTTATCTTCAATCTTGATTTTAAATATGCAGGCTACCTGTACTACACGTTATATTATTTTGGATTATTAATCATAGGGATCACGCAAGCGTACATGTGGTCGAACGAAACTAAGTCAAATTCAGACAACGCACTAAGATGGATGATTATTGGCTATCTAGTGTTCACTGTTCCAGTCTTTGTAATCAATATAGTATTACCTACAACTATTGACGCCATACCTTCTATAATGTGCGGATTTGCAGTCATATTTGCACTGATACTTGGTTTCAAAATTAGCCCACTCGTTGGTGAAGAAAAAATCGCTATTGAAGACCTTGCATCAAAGAAACAAGAATAGAAGTCATCTGGTGCGCGGAAGAGGACTTGAACCTCCACGAGCCGAAGCTCACCAGCCCCTCAAGCTGACGCGTCTACCAATTCCGCCACCCGCGCATACAAACTATTCTAATCTGTAATTACGAATTTAACAATCCTACAGATTATTAAACACACCGTAGAATACTAGTCCTAAGCCAATCAACATCACTGCAGGCCAGATTAACAGAATATTGATCTTGTAAGAAATAACTGATGGTTCAACCAGTCTTGTTATATAATTTGAAGATTGTTTGCTAGGGTGACTGGAGCTGTAGGCATCCCAAATTATCCGTCTGAACGATATTATTATGCCGCCAATCGCGAAAAGGCCGACCCCCGATATTGTTGAGCCGTAAGATTCATCAAATAACAATCCGACAAGTATACCGATGATTACAAGTGCGATAATCAGTTTCAACGAAGTTACAAGCAAGACAACCGTGTCTTGAGCTGGGGTATTGTTCGAGCTTTGTTTGGCCATCTAATACATTCGTGGCAGGTGACTACCTAGATGCTCCATGCCGTATTCGCTACGCAATAGTCGCTTTTGATCTTCACGAGTAACGTCAATTTTGACCCCGTGATTGAGCACATTGTAAGGGTCGAATATTTTCTTAACTTTTTTGAATAGGTCATAGACATCTTCACTGTACAGCTTAGACAGGAAGGGTGCTCTGAGGCGACCATCGTTATGCTCGCCGGCGGTGCTTCCACCCATTTTGATAATCTCATTGTAATATTCATCCATGATCGCAAAAACTTTCTGTCGATCACCTGTCTTTGAAAGATCAAGGAATGGCTGCATGTGCAAGTTGTTGTTGCCCGCATGACCCCATACTGCAGTTTCGAGACCGTATTTTTTGTATGTATTGTAAACGTGGTGAATAAACTCAACAAATTTACCATCAGGCACTATGCCGTCTTCGATTATCGGTAGTGCTTTGGCGTCAGTTTCCGTGTGCCACATCAAAGCTGCTGCACTGTGTCTAATCT
>JAGPDM010000012.1:14356-21376 GCA_018057585.1 Candidatus Saccharimonadota bacterium | reverse complement strand
TCACAAACTCATCCGGTGCATAAGCAAAAGCTGGAGCTACCTGAAAGGATATAATGGTAGCTAGAGCTATTAGGCTAGTTGTGGCGTAGCCAGACCATAGGAAGATAGTCTTCCAGCGGTAAGCCATCCTAGGTATGACTACTACCTTAGCGTGGTGGTAGGGACTGTAGGCCACGGTAGCTAGTTCTTTAACTAAAGGTTTATAGTGTTGCTCATAGTCTATGTAGTAGTAAGCAATGGTAGCAAGAACTGCTAGCCCTGCTAGGACTAGGTAGCTGTAGGAACTATTAACAACCACCGGGGTGTTGATGGCTAGTTGTTTGAATAGATTAGAAGCTGTAGTTGAGTAGTTAAGTAGTAGGTAGACGATAGCTCCTACTAGGATTGTAGCTAGTGGGGTTAGGACGGTGGCTTGACCCGTCCTAATGCGGTTAATAATGAAGCTTAGGGGCTCCAGACGGCTCTATGGACTTTTGGCTTATTGGTTCTTGCCATTTAGTTATTCTTCTTGTTGATTATTTTTATTTCGCTTTAGTTTATTACAGGGGTATTGTAGCAGGAAAAGTTTGCACTTAAAAGAAAATACATCAAAAGTGGTTGTCGATAAGCCGGATCCTGTTTATGCGATCATCTATCTGGGATGATTATCGCTAATTACCTCGTTGCGAACTAACACTGACTCTCGCCGAGCAGGCGTATTAGAATCAGTCGTCTTGCAGCGGACAGGGTTTACCTCCCAATGCCGTCACCGACACCGACTGCGGGCTCTTACCCCGCTCTTTTCAGCCTTACCTAACACGCCTCACTAGAGCGAGTCGTAGTAAATCGTAACTAGTTACTTGGTAATAGGATTTAGTCCCAAGTTACCAGTAACAAGTACCTATTCCCTGCTTCTCACACTAGCGAGACGCACCAGGCGGTATTGTTTCTGTGGCACTTTCCCTAAGATTACTCTCGGTTGCTGTTAGCAACTGTCCTGCCCTACGCTGTCCGGACTTTCCTCCCTTGAAATTAGGGCGATCACTCCGACAACCAATCTTATTATACCCTAACTACCTCTACTATGAGCAACCTGTGGTGGTTCCACATACGCCACAGACGTAGCAACTGCCGGAACGCATTGTCATGGCACCACACTCGACGCACAACGGTGCGGTTGATTCTGTGAACTGAACAGGTTGATCTTGCTTCTTTGTAATGTGTAGTTTGGTTGGAGTCTGTTCGATCGGGGCGGTAATTTCTTCGATTTTACTATTAACGACTTCTTCAATCTCTTCAAGTAGTGTTGTCTGATTCTCGTCTGGCATATCGTCAAGATTACTAATACCAACCTCTAGCTGATCGTCAAAGCTTAGGTAGTCCTTACCGATACGACGGAAGATGTAATCGACAAGTGAGCTTGTAGTTCGTATTTCTTCGTCGTCGGTCAAGCCACTTGGTGCGAAAGTCATACTGTTGAACATTTTCACATAAGCCTTAAGCGGTACGCCGTACTGCAAACCGTGGCTTACGCTGATCGCCAGCGCATCCATGATGCCTGCAAGCGTTGAACCTTGCTTTGCGACCTGCATAAACAGCTCAGCTGGCGTGCCATCCTCATACTCACCGATCGTGAAGTACCCCTTCAAGCCAGACACTCTAAATTCATAAGTTTTGGCAGTTCTGACTCTTGGTAGTTGCCTTCTTTGGACTCCTTTGACTTCGAAGATTTCCGGCTTAGTGCTAGCAGATTTTACGGTCGACTCTTCTTCTGTGCCTTCTTTTTTAGCCTGCGAAAGCGGTTGGGCAACCTTACAGTTGTCCCTGTAAATTGCGACGGCTTTTATACCTAGCTTCCAAGCATCCATGTGTAGCTGTTCGACATCTTCGACGCTAGCATCTTCTGGCATGTTAACGGTTTTGCTGATAGCACCAGACAGGAACGGCTGGACAGCACCCATCATTTTGGCGTGGCCAAGATAGTGAATCGAGTTGTCACCCATCGAGCAAGCAAAGACTGGTAGATGGGCTTCCTTTAGGTGAGGTGCACCAATGATCGTCTTTTCGACGTCGATATAATCGATGATTTCTTGAACTTGGGTTTCTGTGTAGCCGAGCTTGCTTAAGGCTCTTGGTATAGTTTGGTTAACAATAAACATTGTTCCACCACCCACGAGCGTCTTCATCTTAACCAGACCTAGATCAGGCTCGATGCCTGTCGTGTCACAGTCCATCATTAGACCAATTGTTCCAGTTGGAGCAAGCACGCTAGCCTGAGCGTTACGAACGCCGTAAAGTGCCGCATTTTCGTTAGCCTCATCCCAAACTTCTGCTGCTGCATCAAGTAGCTCTTCGGCGACAAAATTCGGGTTAATATTATCGACTTCCTCGCGGTGCATTTTTAGAACTTTTTTCATAGCTTCGCGGTCGTTGTTGTAGCCTGCGAACGGACCAACTCTACGAGCCAGCTTAGTACTAGTTGCGTAGCTGTGGCCAGTCAAGATGGCGGTAATTGCCGCTGCCTGAGCTCGACCTTCATCAGAGTCATAAGGTAGACCTTGAGCCATCAAAAGTGCGCCTAGGTTGGCGTAACCGATTCCTAGCTGCCTGTAGGCTTTGGCATTCTTGGTAATCTTCTCAGTTGGATATTCGCTGTAGCCAACTAATATTTCCTGTGCAGTAAATATAACTTCAACCGTATGTTTGAAGGCTTCGATATCAAAACTGCCGTCATCATTCATAAATTTAAGCAAGTTGAGAGACGCCAAATTACAAGCTGAATTATCCAGGTGCATGTATTCGCTACATGGATTGCTGCCATTGATCCGGCCAGCGTTTGGTGAAGTGTGCCATTTGTTAATTGTCGTATCGAACTGCAAGCCTGGATCAGCACATTCGTGAGCTGCTTCAGCAATCTGACGCCATAGATCACGAGCTCGAATTGTTTCTATTACTTCGCCATCTTTAACTGCAGTTAGGTTCCAGTCAGTATCATTCTCGACGGCGCGCATAAAGTCATCAGTAACTCGGACCGAATTATTAGCATTCTGGTACTGGATCGAGTGAATGTCCCGTCCGTTAAGATCCATTTCAAACCCAGCATCACCAAGTGCTCGAGCTTTGCGTTCTTCACGAGCCTTACACCAAATAAATTCTTCAACATCTGGGTGGGCAATGTTCATAATAACCATCTTGGCAGCACGACGAGTCTTGCCGCCACTCTTGATTGCACCAGCACTAGAATCAGCACCGCGCATAAAGCTCAATGGTCCAGATGCGTAACCGGCACTGTCGCCAATTCGTTCTTTTGACGACCTAATCGTACTGATGTTGAGCCCAGAACCAGAACCGCCCTTAAAGATCATGCCCTCTTCTGTGTACCAATTAAGGATGGCTGGCATATTGTCGTCTACTGCTAGGATGAAACAAGCACTTGCCTGCTGTCTTCGGTCTTTAGCACCAATGTTAAACCACACCGGGGAATTGAATGCGGCTCGTTGGGTCGCCAAAATATATTTTAGTTCCTGGTTAAAAATCTCTGATTCATCTTCGCTGACAAAATAACCCTCTTTTACGCCATGCTTGGTCGTTGTGTCGACCACGCGGTCGATAAGTGACTTGACCGAGCTTTCTCGGCCAGGCGTTCTTGGAGTTCCAGAGAAGTATTTCTGGGCAACGATATTTGTTGCATGGACAGACCATTTCTTAGGTATTTCGATATCTTTTTGCTCAAAAACAACCTTACCAGTCATAGGGTTTTCAATTAGCGAATCTCGCTTGTCCCACTCCATCATATCGTATGGATGTGTTCCTGATTTTGTAAAATAGCGTCGCAATCCTAGTGCGGTCGCAAGATCCTGTGGTGACATATTATCTCCCCCTACTTATTGTTGGTTATTTTTGAAGTGGTCGTTAATCTGCCTGCACCCTCCGGCAGACAATAAAATCTAACTACTCCCTTACACATTTTTGTTATACGTTTTTGTCTCTTGATAAGACTAAACTTAGTTTATTACACGAAACTGCGATAGGCAATAGTCATTTAATTGTTAAAGATTATGATCCGTTCTTTAGGCGAGCTAGTTCTTTTTCAAAACTCGCAACATCCTTGAAACTACGGTAAACGCTTGCGAACCTAACGTAAGCAACTTCGTCTATTTTAGCTAGTTCCCTCAGGATGCTCTCCCCTAGATCACTAGTACGAACCTCTGATTCTCCAGCACTGCGCAAATTACGTTCAATTGTTGCAACTATTTCTTCTAGCTTTACGCTGCTGGTTAATCTTTTCTCGAACGCTCTACTTAGTCCAGCCAGAAGCTTGTTTCTATTAAACATCTCTCTTGTACCGTCCCTCTTAATCACAACCAGGTTAGGTAGCTCTATTCGCTCATAAGTCGTAAAGCGATGCTGGCATTTTAAGCACTCTCTTCGACGTCTAATTGCCGCAGTAACTCCGACATCTCTAGACTCTATAACTTTACTGTTACCGTGATTACATTTTGGACAGTGCATCATAATCTCCATCTATTAATAATGTGCAGTAGCTATAAACAAAACTGCTATGTAGCGTACCTACTGTCAATTATAGCTCTATTGATGGTGTTTCTGTCAACTAATTGGCTGTTGTAATTTAATCTATCATGACTCTAATCTGTTGCATTTATATTTGAGCATATTAGTTATTCAATGCAGTATTTTGATGCAATGATAATGCTGGTGCAGTTATTTTATGTATACAGGGTTTGTAGCTCACCAATCACAAAAATGCACGAACGGAAAATGATCTATACATATTTTTTGATTTAGCGTTTTAAATTCCTGAAGCTTATCTAGTCGTCTGACTCTTCTTCGTCATCATCGTCGTCATTTTGATTACGAACAAAAGCTGGGACATCATAATCATAATCATCATCATCGTCGTCAACAGCCCAGACATTTGACGATCCAGAAACTGCAGAAGAAGGCTCGTTATCGGCACCATCTAGCGACATGTCGACCTTGCTAACATCTGATTCGGACAGTTCACTATCACCATGATCTGGTTTATTGAAGTAAGCAAGGCCATTGTCGCCCTGTCGATTGCTCTCAGAGAAATAGCTGGCATCAAAACCAGTAGCGATCACAGTGACTTTAATCTGATCTTCAAGTAATGGGTCAAGTGTGGCACCAAAGATAATATTAGCATCAGAATCAACTGCATTAGTGATAACCTCTGCAGCCTCGTTAATCTCGTGCATAGACATGTCTGCTCCACCGGTAACATTGAACAGCACTCCTCGAGCTCCATCGATAGAAACCTCGATAAGCGGCGACTCAATTGCCTCTTGGGCAGCTTCTAAGGCTCGGTTCTCGCCGCTGGCGTGACCAATACCCATGAGTGCCGATCCCGCCCCCTTCATGACCGTCTTAACGTCAGCAAAGTCTAGGTTAATCAAGCCATGGGTAGTGATAAGATCCGATATTCCCTGAACTCCCTGCCTTAGGACGTCGTCGACAACAGTAAATGCCTCCATCAGCGGAGTACGGCGATCGATCGTCTGAAGGAGCCTATCGTTAGGTATGGTAATCAGAGTATCAACGTTCTGCCTGAGGTTCTGAATTGCCATCTCAGCATTACGCTTGCGTCGCTCGCCTTCAAATGCAAATGGCTTAGTTGCTATACCTACAACTAAAATATCGAGTTCTTTGGCGATATTGGCGATAATTGGACCAGCGCCACTGCCAGTACCGCCTCCGGCACCAAATGTTACAAACACCATTTCTGTACCTTCGAGCAATTTTTTAATTTCTTCTTTGGATTCTTCGGCTGCTTTTCTTCCTATTTCTGGATCAGCGCCAGCTCCTAATCCGCGAGTTGTTTCTTTGCCTATGTGCAATTTGTTTTTTGCATCAGAATAATGCAAGGCCTGAGCATCAGTATTGACTGCTATGAACTCTATACCTTTAACATCAGCGCTAATCATTCGATTAACAGCTGCCCCTCCGGCACCGCCAACACCTATAACACTTATTCTAGCGAACGTTTCTACTTCTGGTTTTACTTCTGGCACAGGACCTCCCCAACTATTTTTATTCAATTATAGGCGCTAGCACAAATATCGGCAACAGCTGAATCAAACTTTTGTTAAAAATAAAAAGCCTGAACACAAAAATCTCTAGCAGCCTCCGTACTTTCTATGGCCGAAACCTTTCAAAAAGACTTCGTAAGCTGGAGCTGCCTTTGGAAATTGATGTGCCGATCCCCCAGTTCGACTTAGTATCACCTGAACCAATCATGTCGTCGACCATTAAGCCAACGGCGTTACTGAATTCTGGCGAGCCAGCTGATTCAATAATTCCAGAAAAGTTTTCTGGCTTTGCAACTTTAGCATTAAGCTGTAAGACCTTCTTAGCAACTTTTTGTATCCCGTTTAGATTTGAGCCACCGCCAATTAGAACGACACCGCCTGGAAGCTTGCCTGAACGATGGATTTTCTTAAGCTCTTTGTCTACCATAGCAAAAAGCTCATTCAACCTTGCCGAGACAATAAGATCGATATCTTTCTGTTTTACTTCTTTTTCTTCTTTGCTGTCGTGTTCTTTGATCTTGTGGACCTTTGTAGACTTATCTTTATCGTCTGAAAAATTACTAAAGTCTCTTTTAATCTCTTCAGCAGTGTCTAGGTCGGTCTTTAGACCAATCGCAAGATCATTCGTAATGTGGCCAGAGCCAACAGGTAGAATCGTTGTATGTAATATCTCGCCCTCTTCGTAAACGGCAATTCCTGTAGTGGCACTGCCGATATCAATAATTGCTGTGCCGTTTTCTTTTTGCTTTTTATCCAAGACTATATTTGATGATGCCAAAGTACTAACCACAAACTGATTAGAAACAACCCCGGTTTGAGCTAAGCTTCTCTCGATATTCTTAAGTGCAGGTGTCGAAGTAGTAATTATATGGGCATCGACCTCTAGGCGAACACCGCTCATACCGACAGGATCTTTGATATTATCTTGACCATCTAGACGATAATTCCTCGGAAAAACCTGTAAAATCTCTCT
>JAGPDM010000012.1:0-14256 GCA_018057585.1 Candidatus Saccharimonadota bacterium | reverse complement strand
CCAACACCGTGACCGACCAAATCTCGGACGATGCCGAGACTTGATGCCTCCAGGACTTGGGCAACTGCCTGACCGATATCGCCCACGTGTGCACCATCCCGAACAACATCTATTCCGGCGAAGAGTGATTTTTCAGTATTGGCGATTATCTGCTTAGGGTCTTCACACTCAATAGCCTGTGTAAATGCCGAGTCAGTGATCATGCCCTTGTAGCTGACGCAGAAATCTACGCTAACCAAATCACCCTTTTCGATTATTTTATCGGAAGGTATGCCATGAACAACTTCCTCGTTTAAGCTAACGCAGATTGATTTTGGAAAGCCTTGGTAGCCGACAAGTATTGGTTGGCCGCCGAGCCTTCTTAATTCCTTTTTAGCAATTATGTCTATATCGTTAGTGGTCATACCTGGGCTTAAAGAGTCTTTAATCACCGAGAAAGTCTTAGCCAGTATCTGCCCAGAAGTGCGCATATCCTCGATTTCTTTCGATGATTTTATTCGAGTCATTGCCATTTTGTTGCTATTTTCCTAGAGCGTCTTTTATTAATTTAGAGACTTCCTCAACCGTCCCTGCGCCATCAATCTCATGAACAATGTCTTTTTTCGCGTAGTAATTAATCACCGGCAGTACTTCATCTCGATAGGCTTTGTTGCGGGCGTGCATAGCTTCAGTTGAGTCGTCATGTCGTCCTCGCCCCTCCATTCTCTTAGCAGCCGTATCTTCGCTTAGCACTACGTGCAAGACATGGTCGACTTCTCTCTTCAAGTCCTTAGCCTTTTCACTTAACCAATCGGCTTGCGACACTCTCCTGGGGAATCCGTCAATGATAATGTCTTGATTCACATCTGTTTTGGATATCTCCTGAAGCAACAAGTCTCTGACCGTTTTGTCATCGACTAGCTGTCCGCTATTCAATAGATCTCTAACCCTTTGGTCGGTAGTGTTTCGGAGCATTTCACCGGTTGATATCCACTTGTAGCCATAATTATCAACTAGTATTTGAGCTTGAACGCTCTTTCCGGCACCGATCGGTCCAAGTAGAACTATCATCTTGCAGATAACCTATTTTTTACTATTTTAGCAATTTCACTACCATCGGCCGACGCACCAAGCCTTGTCTTTACGCTCGAGACAACTTTGCCCATATCGGCCATACCCGAGGCTTTGGTCTCGTCAACGACACTATCAATAACCTTTTCGAGTTCATCTGTAGAAATTTTCGTTGGAAGATACTCGTCGATTATCTTCTTTTCCGCCAATTCCTCATCTGCCCGATCTTGCGATCCACCACTGATGTACATATCAGCAGCTTCTGTGCGTTTTTTTGATTCCTTACTAAAAATTGCAACAATTTGTTCGTCTGTTAAATCAGTTTTGCTGTCGATCTGAGCAGACTGCACGGCAGCTAAAAGGCCACGAAGTATGGTTACCTTAGTCTTCTGACCAGCCAACATGGCTGTTTTGATGTTCGCCCTGACCCTATCTAGCATTAACGTTCACCGAGTTTAATTCGGCGAGCCTTGTCGTTTTTGCGTTCTTTCTTGATTATTGCCTTCTTACGTCGTTCGATTTTGCTAATTGGTTTTTCGAAGTACTGATTGCCCCTAGCGACCGCAATGACGCCAGACTGTTGGACTTTTTTATTAAACCTTCGAATTAGGTTTTCTAGAGATTCTTTAGAGTCTTTTCTTGTTACAGTTATCACTAATATTCCTTTGATTGATTATTAAAATATTTTACTCGAGAAACACTGGATTTGCAAGAAGAAGATTATCTCCGCCTGCTGGTCCTCTGTGTTTTCATGACAATTGACTGTAGTTCCTTAAAGATTACAAATTGTTTATTAGCTCTATAGACTTTAGTATTGGCGTCCTTTTCCGACAGTACAAACCCAACCTTTTCTAATCGTTTTAATTCTCTTTGTATGTTGCCGGCATCTTCTTTAATTAGTTTCGCTAGACCTCTGACATGAGTTTTAAAATCTGGATACTTCGCATAGACTACTACGATCTTCCGTCTAACTCTTGAAGTAATGAATACGTCTAACACTTGATCTATCTCCATTATTGTTTATATGACAACACGTGAACAGTCTATTGGTTTTAACTGGCTTTTGTCAACGGATTTATCCGCTATATTTTAAATCGAGACACTACTAAGCTCCGACCGGCGATGTATACTGGTGCTAGACTATGAATTATTACGAACTCTATGTAGACACAAAGAATAAACAGCTTAATGTATTAACATATTCATCTAAAACCAAGCTAAGCCCAGGCCAACACGTAATTGTTGAAGTCAAAGGCAGATCAACAACCGGCCTAGTAGTGGCAGAAGTAGAAAAGCCAGAATTTGAAGCTATTGAAATCAGCAGCCTGATAGAAGATGAGCCAAAATTGCCTTCGCATTTAATGAGCTTAGCGTCCTGGATGCAGGACTACTATCTGGCATCGACCACATCTGTCCTTAATACGATCCTACCAAGAGGCATAGGCAAAATAAGACGTTCTGACAAAGTAAGTATTATTAACAACGATCTGAGCCAAAGAGCTCAATTGCCACTGAACAATAGCCAAGTAACCGCCTTGCGTGAAATTCGAGATGCAAAATCCACAGTTTGGCTCCACGGCACCACCGGCTCAGGTAAGACAAGAATCTACGTAGATTTGGTTGAAGAGCATATAAACAAAGGTGAAGACTGCATACTGCTAGTTCCGGAGATAAGCCTTACTCCACAACTAGTTGAACAGTTCGAGACCCTGTCGACAGTTAGCAGTATCATTATTATTCATTCTGGATTGACGGAAGCCAAGCGCCACAAAGCCTGGCGACAGGTTGCGGAGTCTGTCGACTCTACACTGATAATAGGCGCAAGATCGGCACTCTTTATGCCTGTGAAGAAATTGGGGCTGATAATAATCGACGAAGCTCACGAAGCTAGCTATTACCAAGACTCTCAGCCTAAGTACAGCTCTCTTAAGGTGGCTTCAAAGCTTGCACAGATCGGTAAGGCTAAATTGGTGCTTGGTAGCGCAACGCCCCCCTTAGCTGAGCTGTATCAAGCTAGGCAAACGGGTGGCGTGGTGGTAGAGCTTCCTGAACCAGTTCACCGCTCAAATCAATCCGTAAAATTAATTGATCTCAAAGATAAAACCCTCTTCAAGAGACACCGAAATATTTCTGATGAGCTCCTAGATAATATTCAACAATCTCTGGACAAGGGCGAGCAAAGCTTACTACTGCTAAATAGACGTGGAACTAGACAGTCAATTTCCTGCCAAAACTGTGGCTGGTTCGCGGAGTGCCCGCACTGCTTAGTACCACTCAGGTATCATGGCGATATACATAAGTACACTTGCCATATTTGCGCATTCTCTACTCGCGCAGTTTCAAGTTGCAGCAGCTGTGGTCAACCAGAATTAAGCTATGCTGGTGTTGGCACTAAACAGATAGAAATAGACATTAAGAGGCTGTTTCCAAGCAGTAGTGTGACACGTTACGACCAAGATGCAGTTGATGTTGATAATTCTCATGCTCAATTTTACAAAAAAATTAAAGGTCAGAAAATTGATATTATCATTGGTACTCAGCTTATTGCTAAGGGTTTCGACCTGCCAAGACTATCCACGGTTGGTGTTATAAATGCCGATACATCACTCCAGCTACCCGACTTCTCGGCAAATGAACGAACGTTCCAGCTGCTCTATCAGGTGGCAGGCAGAGGTGGCAGACGCGGGCAAGATTCCCGTGTACTGTTTCAAACATATCTGACTAACAATCCAACCATAATTGCTGCAAAAGACCGTGATTATAATCTTTTCTATAAATCTGAATTGGAAGAAAGAAAAACCGCCCAACTACCACCATTTGTTTTCATAGCAAGACTAGAGTGTGAACTAAAAGATCCATTAAAAGCCAGCAATAAAGCTTCTGATTTAGCAAAGAAAATTAGATTAAACTATCCAAACCTTTACGTTTTTGGGCCAACCCCATCATTTCATGAATACTCTAGAGGATACTATCGCAGGCAACTGGTAGTAAAAACCAAAAAACGAGCCAATCTATACCCAATGATAGCTAGCCTGCCAAGTGGTTGGAAGTTTGAGCTTGACCCACCTGATCTTCTCTAGTTATTAACCACGCAGTACGGTTCAGAAAATCATAGCTCGTCTTTTAATCTGTCAACGACATACACGCCTGAGTGAAGGAATTGAACTAGCCAGAGGTTTTGCTTTTCACTAGTCATGAGTTAGTATTTAAAGCTATGGCAGACAGAAACAATATCATTACATTACCCAATCCAAAACTGAATAAAAAATCAATTAAAATTGATGTGATCAAAAAAGGTACTCAGAATCTTGTTGATAAAATGACAACAGTTAGTCTTGATTGGGAGGATCACCACGCCCATGAAGTCACGGTTGGCTTAGCGGCAGTTCAGATCGGTATTATGGATAGAATTGTAATAATTCGTAATGATTTTGACAACAAAGAAGACAAAAAATTTAGAGCATTAATCAATCCAGAGATAGTCAAGGTTGAAGGTGATCCTGTCTATCAAGCCGAGGGATGTCTTAGCGTTGCTGGATACTACGGGAGAGTAAAACGGCATCCAAAGATAACTATTAAAGCCTTAGATCTTGATGGTAAGCCGGTGAGGATCACAGCAGTAGATTTTCTTGCTAGATTGCTGCAGCACGAGATAGACCATATAAATGGCAAGACATACATTGACCGACTAGATCATCATAGCGAGCTATATGAAATGACTGAATCTGGAAACCTACAGCTACTCGATGATGAGCAATTTGAGACTGCCCTACATGGACTAAGGAGTCACTAATGGCTCAGTTTGTCACTAGGAAGATCGAACAGTCGTTTAGCTCTGAGTCAATTATTTTCTTCGGTACCGGCGAGGTTAGCCTGTCCTCGCTAAAACACCTGTCTACTATTTATCGAATTGAGGCTGTAATAACCAAGCCAGATAGTAACAACCATGGTAAAACTAAGTATCCAGAAGTGAAGAAGTGGGCACTTAAAAATTCGATTGAGCTCATCCAACCAAAGAGTAAAAAGCAGCTTAGTGAAACTTTTGAGTCGGTTAGATACCTTAGCAGATTAGCAGTGGTGATCGATTACGGAATCATAATAGACCAGGATGTAATCGATTACTTCCCGCTAGGTATAATCAACTCTCACTTCTCACTACTACCAGAATGGCGAGGGGCTGATCCAATAACCTTCTCACTGCTATCAGGGCAGGATGAGACAGGGGTTAGCTTAATGAGGATAGATGCAAAACTTGATGAAGGTGACATACTGGCTCAAGAAGGCCTCAAAATAGCACATGACGAAACTAATCAGTCGCTGAGCGAGAGGCTTATTAGCCTCAGCAATAAGCTCCTGCAGGAATATCTACCTCTATATATATCAGGCAAAATTAACCTACGACCGCAGTCAAGCGAAAGGATAAGCTATGCAAAAAAAATAGCAAAATCCGACGGAGAGTTGGATTTTAATAAACCCGCAGACAGATTGGAAAGAGAGGTCAGAGCATATCAGCCATGGCCCGGCAGCTACACCAGCATAGATGGTACTGTAGTCATTGTTACTGATGCTAAGGTCAGCATATTAGCTGTAGAGGGTCTGAATCCTGGCACTATTATTCTACTGTCCAAGAATCGACTCGGCATTGTGTCAGCTAGTGATGTGCTAGAAATAACCTCACTTAAGCCTCAAGGTAAAGGCATAATGTCGACCAGTGCCTTCCTGGCCGGTAGACAGGACTTAAAATCTAAGCTTAAACTTATCGAAGCTCAAGACTGAGTGCTTGCCTCATGTGCCGAGAGTATACTGGCAGCATCGCTCTTTATTTCGGCTTTTAGCTTGTCGAGCTCTTCAGCAACAACGGTTTTGTAGTTAGGAAAGTTAGACTCTAGCCACTTGAGTGCACCATCCTCATTATTTGAATCAATGAACTGCTCGAACTCATCTAATTGCTCATCAGTCATGTTCTCAGCTAGCCTCATGCCAACTCTAAGCTCAAGTGTCTCATAAATCTGCGCAAGCAGTCGATTACGTTCATCGGCCGGCAACGATGCTAGTCCAATTTCTTTTAGTAGATTGTCGTCAATTTTTAACATAACTTATATTGTTACTGAGAATCCGTTCTTGTGCAAGTGCCTATTCAATAACTCTAGCGATTTCTTCTCTTGTAAAGAATTCCACGATATCATTTTCTTGCATCTGGATTTTCTTAGGAGTTTCTAGTTGTAGTCCACACATCTCTCCCTCGAAGACCTCTTTAGCCTCGGCCTGCTCACGCTTGACGCTTTTAACTTTAACTTCTGCAATCAATTGCTTTTCTCTAATTACTTTTGCCAGTACGCCAGATTGAGCCTTGCCCTTAGTAACGCTACCGCCACAAATAATCTCGTCTCTCGTAGTACGGAAAACGCCTTTTATCTTGAGTCTGCCGATTTGGGTTTCTACAATCTCCGGCTTTAATAACTTGCTCAGCATAGACTTAGCATCATCTATCAATTCATAAATAACATCATAAATCTTAATAGTGACTTGGCTTCTTAATGCTTGGCGTTTAATAGGAACTGGTACGCTAACATCAAAACCAAAGATAATTGCCTTACCAGACTCTGCCCTGCTGACATCTGTTTCATTTATTGGGCCAACACCGCTCGAGATTATCTTTATGGATACTTCATCGCTCTCGATTGAATTAAGACTTTGGGTAACTGACTCTAGAGAGCCCTGAACGTCGGCCTTCACGATCACTGGCAGCTCTGTGCCACCATTAAGTTGTAAGAAAGCATCCATAGAATTACTATCAGTAATTGATTTAACTGAACTTGAAGACTTCAAGGCCTTGTTCCTCCTGGCGTCACTAGCTAGCTTACGAGCTTCTTTCTCGGAAGATACGACTCTAAAGACATCACCGAATGCAGGAAGGTCCTTAAAGCCTGTAACGGTAGCCGGTGTCGACGGACCAGCCTTGTCGATCGACTCGGCTTTATAGTTTTCTAGATTCCTGACTCTGCCGTAACTAGCGCCGGCAACAATGATGCTACCCACCTTGAGTTCACCATGCTCCACCAATAGTCTTACTTGCGGGCCTCTTCCTGGTTGCATATTTGATTCTATGATTATTCCCTCGGCATCACCGTCAGTATCGCCCTTGAGTTCTTCAATGTCCGTGACAAGTAAAACCATATCAAGAAGTTTTGATAGACCTTGCTTTTTGATAGCCGACACATCGACGATCACCGTATCGCCACCCCACTCTTCTGGAGTTAGCCCAACTTCTGAAAGCTCAGTTCTAACCCTGTTTGGGTCTGCGCCAGGTTTATCGATCTTATTTATAGCTATCACCATTTTAACCCCGGCACGCTTGGCAAAATTTATAGCTTCCTTAGTTTGTGGCTTTATTCCATCGTCTGCAGCCACAACAATCACAGCTACGTCAGTTAATTGAGCACCATGTTCTCTAAGTGCCGCAAAAGCCTCATGTCCTGGCGTATCTAAGAATGTAATGACCCTGTCGCTATGCTTTACCTGATATGCGGATATGTGTTGAGTTATCCCACCAGCTTCTTTATTAGCGGTGTCGGTATCTCTTATTGCATCAAGAAGCGATGTTTTACCATGATCAACATGGCCCATCACAGCCACCACTGGCGGACGGACAGAAGCACTATCAACGACTGAACGAGCAGCCCTCTTCTCTTTTTGAGACTTCTCTGCTGTAACTTCCACGCCATATTCGCTAGCAATAATCTCAGCAGTATCACGATCAATACTTTCGTTGACGGTCGCCATGACACCGTTTCGGATCAGTGTCGACATTACCTCGGCAGCAGATACTTCTAGCAATTTTGCGAAATCACCAACTGTAATCATCTCAGCAAGCACTATTTGTTTTTCTTCTGCAGACATACAACCTCAAGAGTTAATAAAAATACTCCTTACATCATACGTTCTGAACTGGTTTTGATCAAATCTGTTTTAGATTATGAAAATCTAATCTTTAAAACTAAGCGATATCTTGCGAGCTTCGGTATCGATACTGAGGATTTTGAAGTTCTTAGTTTCATGCAGTTTGAATACTTGCTCAGGATCACTTGCATCCTCTTCCGAACCGCCTAGTTCTGACACGTGTACCAAAGCCTCTACGGCTGGACTAATCTGAATGAACGCACCGAAGGGTGTAATTCGAGTCACTCTACCCTCAACAGTATCTCCAACCTTGTACTTGGCAACTTCTTTGACCCATGGATCCTCTTGTAGCTGTTTCAAGCTAAGGCTTAGACGATCCTTGTCTATAGCTATAACCTTGGCTTCCACGCTTTGTCCTACTTTCAAGTAGTCGGATGGGTTATCAACTCTATCCCAAGATATCTCAGAAATATGTATAAGACCTTCGATACCGTTAACGTTCACGAATGCACCAAAATCTACAACACCAGTCACGGTGCCTTCAACGCTCTCTCCAGTTGTCAGCTTTTCTAATCGCTTCTGCATATCTTCCCTGACAGCCTCTTTTTCGCTGAAGATTAGTTTGTTCTCCTTGCGATCGACATCAAGTATTCGAGCTCGAATAACCTGGCCAACTAAGCTATTAAGCCTTTGAAGGATTTCGTCCTTATCGGCACCAGAAACTCTAGGGTAGTGTTCTGCTGAAAGCTGAGAAACAGGCAAGAAACCTCGTACACCAGATAGTTCCACTAGCAATCCACCACGATTGGCATCATATGGTGTAATTTCTACAACCTCACCAGCAGCCTTCTGCTCGAGTAGCTCGTCCCAGCCTCGATCTTTAGCAGCCTTGCGAAGACTCAATAGAGCCTGTCCAGGATTGATCTCTGGATCAACGATGCTGGCACTAACCTCATCTCCAACTACCAAGTTCTTGTTTGTAAATCCAATCTCACGTCTAAGTACGACTCCTATTCCCTGGGCACCTAAATCTACCCATATTTCATTCTTCTTAACTGATATCACCTTACCAGTTACAACCTCCCCTTGTTTGATCTCGTCGACTGGTTGATCGTTTAACAGATCCTCCATAGTCACTGCACTTACGGTTTTAACCATTAAATTGTCTCCTTCCTTGAGACAGAGTAACCCCTAGAAAGGTGGCCTCTGTATGATTGAGAGTAATTTTACAGATAAACGGTCTTAGTGTCAAAGCTTTAGTTTAACGAGCACGTCTTTGATCTAATATGGGCCATGTAGAGGACGGCTGAAACCACGATAAAAAGGTTGAGACTTAACGACGACGATCCCGTTTTCGGTAGATCTCCGTAAACCGGTCCAGCTGAGTCATTTGGCGCATTAGTGTTAGGTGTATTAAAGGCCGCACTCGATGACCCTTCGCTAGAGCTGTCAGTAGAGCTTGAAGTCGTGCCCTTGTCAGTGGAAGATGCCTCACCGGTGCTGGCGTCGTTATCAGTGGTTGATGATTCCGATTGATCTTTCTTAGAGCTATCACTAGCTATCTCGGTTGAATCATCAGAATTATTCTCCTCACCTGTTTTTTTCTCAGCAAACCTAACAACTCCAACTATTATCGAAACCACCACGAAAACACCAATTATAATTAATATCAGTTTTATAAAATAACCTAATAGATTTCTCATCAAATACCTCCTGATTTCGTTTGTAAGAATACGACATAGATGAATAGTTTACAAGTTTCTTATACATGCTAAAGTCATACAAGATGAACAGCAATGAAATTATTCGGACAGCAAAAACAGAATATTCATATTTGATTAGTAGAATTATTGATGTATATAAGTCTACGTTTAAATTTCAGTTATCTGATTCATATAGATGGGATCCGTTTACTAAAACTATAAATTATGTCAGTACACCTGGAAATATTAATAAAGGGATTAGTACCTTCCTACATGAAATCGGTCATGGACTACTAGATCATCAGATTTTTGAGTATGACATAGATCTTATAAAGATTGAAATGGAGGCCTGGCTACTTGCCTCGGAGCTTGCTGCTGAGCATGGTGCGATCTTCGATGAAGACTGTGCTCAAGACTGTATTGAATCATATAGAGTCTGGATTAGCGAACGATCTAAGTGCCCAGAGTGTGAACAGGTGGCTCTTGAGCAAGCGCCACAGGAGTATTCCTGCTTCAATTGCTCTACTAGTTGGAAGGTGTCAAAACAGCAACTCTGCCAAATACAAAGAAGACGTCTGGATAAACAGACGTCTTCTTAAGCCGTTAGATATAGTATCTAAACGCTAGCTTTGCCACGACGGCTAATCTTACCGCCCTTAGCACCAGCTTCTCGTGCTAGGTCACGGTTAGCATAGAAGCCACCGGTACGACCCTTCTTACCGCCCTTAGCCCCGATTTTTGCATAAAAATCGCTACCATAGCGTGTTTTATTTGTTGATGCAGCGGCTTTGCCACCGTCTTTTGTTCCTGCCATATTATGTCCTCACGACTTAAATTAGTAAATACATATTATCACGCTATAGTTTATATGTCAACAATATTTTTTACTATATTCTGTTTACGCTTAATCGCAACAATATGGCGAAGTAGACCACCCGCTCTGAATGATCATTAAACAAAAAATCAGCATAGGTAGATGCTGATTTAATATTTAATCAATATATTTATGTACTTAATGCCGGCGTCGACCTACTTTCCCCTAAAAGAGTATCATCGGCGCAAGAAGGCTTAACTTCCGAGTTCGGCATGGGATCGGGTGTGGCCCTTCTGCCATTGACACCAGCATGAAGAACACAAATTCCTTGATTAATTGTTTGATGGATTGATTATAAATTGATAAATACAAAATTTACTAGTCATACTTAAAGCACGAAAAGTTCAATGGACCGTTAGTATGCTTAGGCTCAACGCATTACTGCGCTTACACCGTGCACCTATCAACCAGATAGTCTTTCTGGGGTCTCATGGGGAAATCTAATCTTGTGCAGGGCTTCGTGCTTGAGATGCTTTCAGCACTTATCCACTCCGAACTTAGCTACCCAGCGATGCCATTGGTATGACAACTGGTACACCAGCGGTTCGTTCACCCCGGTCCTCTCGTACTAGGGGCAACTTCACTCAAATTTCCAACTCGTCCGCATCGGATATAAACCGAACTGTCTCACGACGTTCTGAACCCAGCTCGCGTACCACTTTAATCGGCGAACAGCCGAACCCTTGGGAGATGCTTCTCCCCCAGGATGTGATGAGCCGACATCGAGGTGCCAAACAGCGCCGTCTATGTGAACTATTGGGCGCTATAAGCCTGTTATCCCCGGGGTAACTTTTATCCGTTAGCGCTGCCGGTACCACTACCTTGAACATAAATGTTCGGACAGCGGACAACTAGCTCCTACTTTCGTACCTGTTTGTCATGTATGACTCACAGTCAAGCTGGCTTGTGCGCTTACACTTTCCACTCGATTTCCATCCGAGCTAAGCCAACCTTTGAACGCCTCCGCTACTATTTAGGAGGCAACCGCCCCAGTTAAACTACCCACCAGACACGGTCCCCTGACCGGATAACGGTCAGAGTAAGAGCCAAATGACAGCAGGGGTGATATTTCACGGGTGACTCCACAAATACTAGCGTATCTGCTTCAAAGTCTCTCACCTATCCTGCACAAACTGCCACTCGACCCAATGTCAAGCTGTAGTAAAGCTCCACGGGGTCTTCTCGTCCTGATGCGGACAGACGGCATCTTTACCGCCATTGCACTTTCACCGAGTCCCTCGTTGAGACAGCGTCCACATCGTTGCGCCATTCGTGCGGGTCAGAACTTCATTGATCAAGGATTACTCCTTGTTCGCATCCAAATGTAAACATTGGGATGTTCGCTGTGTTATTAGTGATGCAGCTTTAGCATCCTCAACGTCGCCGTTGAGATCGGACTATATCATCACCCACTTAACCTAAGTTAAGTGGGGCATGGCGTGTAGTCTCTGAGGGGTCATCTTGTTAAAACAAGAGAGGACTTCCCTGCTGATTGTCTCCATAGTTCGACCGGTTTCCCGTCGAAATTTGAGAGAGTTTCCAGCATATAGCCATGTACGTTCCGCTACGATTCGCGTTATCTCATTTATCAAAACATCCTATGGTATTCCTTTAACGTATTAGTCATTACTGACTAACCAGGCAAGTTTCTTACCTGACAAGGAATTTCGCTACCTTAGGACGGTTATAGTTACCGCCGCCGTTCACTGGGGCTTCAGTCGTCAGCATACACCAACTTCCTTAACCTTCCAGCACCGGGCAGGCGTCAGCCCCTATACATCCACTTTCGTGTTAGCAGAGACCTGTGTTTTTGATAAACAGTCGCGTGGACTCTTTCGCTGCGACCTTTCACCGTAAACGGTGAAAGGCGGACCTTATCCCGAAGTTACGGTCGCTTTTGTTGCCGAGTTCCTTAACGAGGGTTCTCTCGCACATCTTGGTCTACTCGACCTGAGTACCTGTGTTGGTTTGCGGTACGGTCGGCTAAGACATGACATAGTTAAGCTTTTCCTGTCAGCATGGGTTACCAGAATTCCGCCTGTAAAGGCAGTTTCATTAATGCTTCGTCCGAAGACTAGACACTTAGACGGTCATAACCATAAGACCGCTCCGGCTACCACGCCGCGCACTTAACTACTAAATCTTAACCGGTACGGGAATATTAACCCGTTGTCCATCGCCTACGCTATTCGCCTCGGCTTAGGCCCGACTAACCCTGGGATGACGAACATCGCCCAGGAAACCTTACTCTTTCGATGTCAAAGATTCTCACTTTGAATTTAGTTACTTATTCCAGCATTCTCACTTGATACCACTCCACCGAACCTCGCGGTTCGACTTCAACGCTGATATCAACGCTCCTCTACCACTGTTAACAAAAGTTAACAATTCGCAATTTCGGTATATTACTTAGCCCCGTTACATTTTCCGCGCAAAAACGCTCGATGAGTGAGCTGTTACGCACTCTTTAAAGGAATGGCTGCTTCTAAGCCAACCTCCTCACTGTCTGAGCATTTTCACATCGTTTCCCACTTAGTAATAATTTAGGGACCTTAATTGGCGATCTGGGCTGTTTCCCTTTCGAGCACGGAGCTTAGCCCCCGTGTTCTGACTGCCGTGCCTTGGCTTACGGAATTCGTAGTTTGACAAGAGTGAGTACTCTTACGAGCCTCAGTTCTAATCAGAGCTCTACCTCCGTAAGTTGCTACACGACGCTAGCCCTAAAGCTATTTCGAGGAGAACCAGCTATTTCTAAGTTCGATTGGCATTTCACCGCTAACCACAGGTCATCCAAGCAATTTGCAGCTTGCTCTGGTTCGGTCCTCCACGACATGTTACTGCCGCTTCAACCTGCCCATGGTTAGGTCACTTAGTTTCGGGTCTACTTCCTAGGACAATATGCGGGCTATTAACCCTCGCTTTCACTATGGCTCCGTCAAATGACTTAGCCTGCCCGTAGAAAGTAACTCGCTGGATCGTTCTACAAAAAGCACGCCGTCACAGAATAAATCTGCTCCGACTCCTTGTAAGCATGCAGTTTCAGATTCTATTTCACTCCCCTTCCGGGGTTCTTTTCACCTTTCCCTCGCGGTACTGGTTCACTATCGATCATAAGATATATTTAGCCTTGGAAGGTGGACCTCCCGGTTTCAGACAGGGTTTCTCGTGCCCCGCCCTACTAGAGATAAGACCTATAATTACAAACTACGCTTTCGTGTACGAGGCTTTCACTCTCTTTGGCGATCCCTTCCAGGATCTTCCACTAACACAGCTGTCATCATTGAGACCTAAGTAGGATCTCTTCATCAATACTCAACTCCATGCGGTTAATCGAAACTCGATTAGTGCATCGGAGCTGAGGTATTTATGAACTGGTTTTATCTCGCAACCCCCTATAGACATTCGTCTACTCACTTATCCGTCTATAAATAGACGGAAGTTTATAAGGTTTTGGCTGTTCCCCGTTCGCTCGCCGCTACTAGGAGAATCGTTGTTACTTTCTCTTCCTCGGGGTACTAAGATGTTTCAGTTCCCCCGGTTCCCTCTATCTACCCTATATATTCAGGTAAAAGTATCTGACTATGAAATCAGATGGGTTTCCCCATTCGGAAATCTCCGGCTCAAAGCTTGTAAATCAGCTCACCGAAGCTTATCGCAGATTACCACGTCCTTCATCGGTATCTTATGTCAAGGCATTCACTGCATGCCCTTATGTAACTTTTCGTGCAT
>JAGPDM010000011.1 GCA_018057585.1 Candidatus Saccharimonadota bacterium | reverse complement strand
GAAGAAATGTTCGCAGCCGTCCATGCAATGCGTAGTCGGATCGTGACTAGTCCTAGTTTTTCTGGCGAGCGCATATTAGCCGCAATTCTTTTTGAAAACACCCTAGATCGTGAGATCGAGGGACGGCCAACTGCCGAGTACTTATGGGAAGTTAAAAATGTCGTGCCAATTCTAAAGGTAGATAAAGGTCTTGCTGATGAGAATAATGACGCACAGCTCATGAAGCCAAACCCAGGCTTAGATGATCTACTAGCTCGAGCATCATCTGCTGGTGTCTTTGGAACAAAAATGCGCTCAGTTATTCACGAAGCCAATGAAGCTGGCGTTAGAGAAGTTGTCGCACAACAGTTTGAAGTAGGCAAACAGATCTTAACAGCTGGGCTAGTTCCTATTATAGAACCTGAGGTGAATATTAATAGCGCTAGCAAGTCCGAAGCCGAAGAAATGTTGAAACGAGAAATCCTAACTGAGCTTGATCAGCTAGACGACTCAGAACAAATCATGCTAAAACTGACTTTGCCAGAAGAAGCTAATTTCTACCAAGAACTTGTCGAACACCCTAAAATCCTAAAAATAGTTGCACTTTCTGGAGGATATTCACGCGAAGCAGCCAACCAAAAGCTATCAGAAAATAAAGGTATTATAGCTAGTTTCTCACGAGCCTTAACAGAAGGCCTCTCCTTCCAACAAACTGATGAGGAGTTTAACCAGACATTAGATTCCAGTATTGAAAGCATCTACCAGGCGTCAATAGCTTAATCATCAGGAAGAGACCAGAGACAGGTCGTGAATAGGTCTGTCTCTGAAATTTGGCAATACTAAATTTAAGGTTCGTTTTTCTAAGAACTTAAGGACTATTTAAGGTAGCTTTCGTACTGCTTCATAGTCCCAGCATCACCCATTTCGACAGAGACTCTCTGATGCAAGCTTGTGCCAACGACTTCATCGATTGGCAGGTCGTCCAGTATAGACCTGCCCCCAGCCTGCTCAACTACCCAACCAATCGGCTTAGCCTCGTACAGCAATCGTAACTTTCCCTTAAAATTACCATCCTTACCTGTAGCGGGATATGCGAAAAATCCACCCTTCAAGATGGTTCTGTGGATATCGGCAACCATTGCACCAACATATCTCTGTGATCGACCAGTTTCTTTTAGAAGTCTTTCGTAGGCAACCGCCTTTTCTTCTGACATCATTGGTAGAACATAGCTGTTATAGCTAATGTATCCAACGTTCGGAGGAATCTGCATGTTGTCTGCAGTTTTAGTAAATTCGCCGCTATCTGGATCTAGCGTAAATTCATGGACACCATTGCCCGTACTGAAGACCATAACCGTGGAAGACCCGTAAAGAACATAGCCAGCAGCAGCCTGCTTACTTGCTGGTTGCAAAAAAGCTTCTAGATTAGGCTTCTTGGCGGGCATTATTGAGAAAATCGTGCCGATACTGCCGTTGACGTCGATATTACTACTACCATCCAATGGATCAAATGCAACCGCATAACCTTCACCTTCGCCACAAACAATAATATGCTCGTCCTCTTCACTTGCCATAACTACGACATTTTCATTAGCGGTTAAATTTGCTTTCATATAATCGTTTGTACGCTCATCTAGTATCTGAACCTGCTCACCCTGAACATTCTCAAAACCAACTGCACCATGTAGATTAAGCAGGCCGCTATGCGAAACATCATGGTCTATGTTTTTACAAGCTATGGCAATATCAGAAATAACTGAGGCTAGGCCTTTTGGCAAATCGTGATTTTCCTCAAATAAAAAGTGGGTCAAATTCATAACTACTCCTTAACTTATTTTAAAGCTATTATAGCATTAAGACTTAAACTTATTAGGATTTTAGGTGTTGTTTGATTCGCTTCGCTAGCTGTGGGCCAGTCAGGTTGAGGTGCTTCATAAGCTCGCTCGGGTCGCCTGACTCACCGAAACGATCTTCTATCCCAAATCGTCTGACAGGTGCTGGATATTCCTCGCTCAGCAGCTCGGCGACCGCACTACCAAAACCACCAGCAATTTGACCTTCCTCGCCCGTGAAGACTTGCCCAGTCTTTTTTGCACTGATCAATATGCTAGCCTCATCTAATGGTTTAACTGTAGGAACATGCAATACTTCAGCTTCAATGCCTTCTTTTGCAAGAATATCGGCTGCCACTAACAAGTGGTAAGTCATCGTACCTGTACCCATCAAGCTTACATCTCTGCCTTTCCTAAAGACTTCAGCTCGCCCAATCGCAAATGGCGTATTTCTAGTTGTTACAACTGGTGTCGACTCGCGTGTAAGCCGCAGATAACCAGGATTTTTATCGGCTGCCAAAGCTAAGGTCGCCTTCTCTGCTTCAATACTGTCAATCGGACAAACTACAACCATTCTCGGTAGCACGCGCATCAGAGCGATGTCCTCGAACATCTGATGAGTGCCACCGTCGGGACCGACAGAAACCCCAGTGTGACTACCAACGATTTTTACATTCTGATTGTTCATACAAATCGTCGTTTTGATCTGTTCCCAACTACGTCCTGGGTGAAAAGCAGCATAACTACTAGTGAACGGGATCTTGCCCATAGCCGAGAGCCCGCTAGCCATAGCAGCTAGGTTTTGCTCAGCAATGCCAACTTCTATAAACCGCTCAGGAAACTCATCTGCAAATATATCCATCTTAGTTGAGCCAACCAGGTCAGCACACAGAGCAACGATATTTGGATCCTTCATACCCGCTGAAAGTAGACCCTTGCCGAATCCAGCTCGCAACCCGTCAAACTTCGGATTATGAATATCTTTTACTAAACTTACACTCATTTCTCTGCCCTCCTTATAATCAATGTACAAACCAGCAAACTCAAACTACCCCAGAAAACGAAATTTATCCCAGCCGGCATAAGTCCGTAATCGCTATAGAATAGACCGTTGCTAGTTTGACAATCGTTATATTCATTGTCGTCTTCGTTCTGTAACGGAAGGTCTCTTATCGCCACAGGAAAGCCCATCTTACGAGTCTTAGGCACTTCCAACGGACGGACGGACGGAGACTCATTCACATCAAGAACACTCTGAGACTCGTCAGGCTCGTAGTCAATAGACTTACAGTATAGTGGATAAATCTCAGCCCGCGATCCAGTGATTCTAAGCAGATCGTAACCTTCAATCGGTAGCTTGATAGCCAAGGTCGTCAGAACAGCTCCTCCAGTTATGAATACCAGAATATAAATCAGCACCTTGCGCCTCTTAGGCATCATTGATTGTTTCGAACTACTCACCTTCTACCTTTGCGCGTCTACGCCCAGCAGCGAGCTGTAATACGCCAAAAACTAACACCGGAGATGCTGCAAGCGCAACATCAGCTAAAAAAGCAAAATAATTAATCGCTATCGGCGGCAAGTCGCAGCTATTGTATCCATTTATAGTTTTCAGATATGCGAATGGAAAGCCTTTGGTCTCAACGCTGACTCGAGCTAGAGCATCGCTACTTAGCGACGGAGCTGACGCATCAACCCCCAACGGCAGACAATCTTCATTCTTAGAGCCATCATGATTCAGAAACATGTATAAAAAGATTGCTCCGTATATAATAAGTATTGCGATTACAGTTAGTCTTTTTAATATATTCATTAAAATTTATTCTTTGGTCTTTTTGTGGCTATTGCTGCTGAAATATAAAAGACCATAAGCTAGTGCTGGCATCATAACAATAGCTATGTCAGCAAGTAGTGGTATGAATTTGGGTTTGCCTGCGTCGATCGGCAAGCCACAGCTTGGCCCCCCTATGTACTGTCTAGTATGAGGAAACGGCAACCCCTGCCAACTACTGCGGCAAGTAATATCATCTTGCGCATCTGAGATATCAAAACTGGTGCGCACACTGCTAGGGGGGGAGTATGACAACATAAACTTCATAGCAACTAGCGAACAAGCAATAATTAGTAACAAGCTTACATGCTTTTTCATTCGTGCTCACCCTTAATGCGCCCTCCAAGTGTACGCAACTGGTGTAGAGCTTCTTTGGCTTGTTCTTTATTGGGCGGCATTCCGTGCCATCGGTAATCAAACTCCATAAAGTCCACGCCCTTTCCTGGAACAGTATAGGCAATTATCATGACGGGCTTTTCAACAATGGCCTTCGCCATATCTGTAGCGTCAATAATCGCTTCCATGTTGTGACCATCAATTTCTAGAACATGCCAGCCAAAAGCCTCCCACTTGTCTTTGAGGTTCTCTAGTGGCATCACTTCCTCAGTCGGACCATCGATTTGGATGTTATTACGATCGATAAACGCAGTTAGATTATACAGCTTGTATTTAGCCGCAAACATTGCCGCCTCCCAGACATTGCCTTCGTTTATTTCGCCATCGCCCATTAAGCAATAAACCTGACGTTTATGATCACCGTTCATTTTAAGCGCATGGGCCATTCCATTAGCCTGACTTAGTCCTTCGCCCAGTGGACCACTCGTAGTCTCTAGACCTGGTAGCAAATCTCGCTCCGGATGCCCTTGCAGTCTGGATCCAAGTTTTCTCAAAGTTTTCAGTTCGCTGCGCTCAAAGTATCCAGCATTCGCCATCGCTGCGTAAAGGACTGGTGCGATGTGGCCATTACTTAAGACGAGTAGGTCTCTCTCGTCCCAGTCGGGCTTCTTCGGATCGTGATTCAAAATGTGAAAATATAGCGCTGTAAAGACATCGGCCATTCCAAGACTGCCGGCTGAATGACCGCTACCTGCTGCTTGTAGCATACGGATGATATCCTCACGAATTGTTTCAGCCTGCTTTTCAAGCTGGGCTAAGCTTAAATGATTCTTATCTATCATAAGCTACATTTTAACACAAGCATTTCTAGATTTGGTAGAAACTCTTCAGGTATGATTTTAAGTCAACATTTTTTGCGTCTTGATCTACACTAATGAATGCAGATTTATAGAATCCGTCACTGCTTAAGTTAATTATTCCCATATCACTGACTGAATTACACTCAAAAAGTGAACATTTATTTTTAACATAAAGACTGTTGTTTGTTGCGCTTTTTAATTCCATTACTTCGATTCTAAATTTATCTTCTATATCCACAGGGTGAAGAACAAATCGTCCGTTTTGCTTAGTGTAGGGTTTTGAACCGTATAGTATTCCGTCCCAATCAGACCCATAGCTAACATTAGCTGAAAAGAATGAAACATTGACCTGATCAAATTCTACTATCAATTCAGTGCCTGTCCCGGTATTTTCCTTTACGTAATCGATGAGTTTTATTGACGGTTCTTCATTACTTTGAAGATTAGAAAAACCAAAACCATATTTTTCGTTTCTGTAACCACCAATATCTCTATTGTTTTCATCATCTGTAATTTTGCTGTCTTTACCAGATTTTTCGCTATCTGAGCTTTTTGTAACTTTTGCGGAAGTATCTGGTTCGTCAGCCGTATAGTTTTTATATGCGCTGTAGCCTACAAACCCTAGCAAAGCCACTACTGCTAATATTAAAATACCTTCTACGACACCGAAGCCCTTTTGATCGATTTTCATGTTTTTACCTTAAGCTTTCTACGACATTTTTTAATTCAGCTTTTCTGTCACCGGTTGGAGCGTTTAATGAGAAGTTTACACCGTAGTATGGACCTTTACTAAGGTTGCATCTATACGCAGCGATTCCTGTATCGCCCATCTCTCCCTCGGTGGTAGAGTATATACAATCACCCTTACCTTTTGTCGACACAGTTCCATCGACTTTTAAATCTTTTGAGTCACCAAATTTTCCTGGACTCTTGAAGTTGCCGCTCGAGCCAATATATCCCGGATCATCCAATGGGCTTCTCCCTCTCCCCAGGCTCTTATAATCACTGCCATTTCCGCCGACCGTAATTCCTTCTCTGTCGCTAAAGGTGATGTATAGGTAAGTTCCTTTTTGGTCATTTTCAAATTCAGATTCTTTAGCTTCACCCCATGCAGCCGGATAATCAAAACTAAAACCGGCCGCTTCGCTTGTAAAGGTTTTGATATTTTTATTTTCTACTACTTTTTCTTTTTTATTGGCTCTTTTAGTCACTTGTTGCGAATTATCAGCATCTTCGGCAGTGTAGTTTTGATAGGCCTTGAATCCTACGAAACCAAGTAGAGTAACTACCGCTATGATCAACACCCCTTCAACAATCCCGAAACCTTTGTTATTCATATTCAATCTACCACTCCTTATATAATGCTTATGTTAAATAAACTATATTTTATATAGTTCCAGGGGTCAACTGAATAAAATTATACATAGAGGAACCGTGATCATTCCCAGCAATAAGGACGTTGATAAGGCCGCTGCGTTATATTCAACATCTAGATTTTCTAGTGACGCTAGCGTCACAGAGTTGAAAGCTAGAGGCGATAAGAGCACCGCCGCCAATACAGCCTTATCCATACTCGACATAACCGAGAATAGTGCAACTATCCCCACCAAAATAATTCCGACCCCATAGCGTGCCGCCATCGGTAGTAGAGCTTCAAACTTTATCTTCTTAATCTCCAATAAACTACCTACTGCCAGCGCATTTAAAAAGCCAGTTGGCTGACCTATAAAATCAAGCAGTGGAAAGAGCTTAGAAATATCTAGATTGGTAATATTTATAAAAATCGCCAGCAATATCGAAATAAATGGTGGAGCAGTTAGCGGTTTCTTCACTATCTCTGCCCAGTTTTTTGTTTTATTGCCATAGGCGGCTGCAACAATATAGCCGACACCATAGGTTGAGGTTGCTACGATCAAATTCGCTAGTGCAACTTTTGCTACCCCATAGTCACCAAAGGCACTTTGTGCGAATGAAAATACAAATCCAGTATTCATAATCAATGAAGCTAAGACTATGCTGCCAATTCGCTTCATGTCTTTAATGCCAGATAATTTAGTAATTGCTAGACCGGCTAAGGCACTCAAGACAGTTCCGACGAATAGAACCAACAGAAAGATAATGTCGCTTTTACTAAATTCAACTTCGCTCAAGGTTCGTAAGAATATAGCTGGGACGGTAAAATAAAAACCAACCATGAGCAGCTTCTGCCCAAAATCTTTCTCTACTACTTTGTTAGCTTTTAATAAATAGCCAGCAACGATCGACAAAAGGACTGAGACTACACTTAAAGCGAGCATCAAGAAATAGAATCAACTAGTTGCTGGTAAGCCGCTTGCTCATCATTGGCGTGAGCGATAGCACCACCAGCATTAAGCACGTCAATACCTGCATAAGACAGTTCTTTTGCGTTCTTCACTGAAACACCGCCGTCCCAGCCTATCTCTACGCTAGGGTTTATTGCTTTGATCTGGGCTACTTTGCTGGTCTGACCAAAATCGACTGAACCGCCGTGATAACCGAGCTTACCACTAAATACTAAGACGTGATCAGCTTTTTCTATCAGCTCCTTTTTTGATTTGACTGTCGTATCTTGCAAAAGGGCCACACCGGCCTTAACTCCAGCAGCTTGTAGATCGTCGATCAATTTAAATAAGTCACCCTCTGCTTCAGCGTGAAAAACCATCATATGCGGATTCAGTCCAACCACAGTTTCGAGATGACGAGCAGGATATCTATACATGACGTGCAAATCAACGATCAGATATTTCGGCCAATGCAATTGTGCTAAATTTATTGTCTTATTGGGGGCGAAATCATCATCTGTTAAATCTGGATGGATGCGTTCTGCATACGTGCCTAATTTTTCGATTCGTTTATTATAGCCGTCAATCGTAGTCTCAGTGATAGTTGGACAGATAACGCTCATGAAATCTCTCTCGCATCAGAAAGATCTGGCATGGTCATATCTTCGACTTGATCAATTCGCTTCATGTAACGGTCTGACGTTTTCGCGTCTGAACCTAACCACAACTTGACTGCGGTTTTAGCTTCTTCGTCAGAAATAAATCTTGTGCCAAGTGCCAGAACATTTGCCGCATTGTGACTTCTAGACAGGTTAATCATTTCGTATTCATCTGCGCTTTGCCGACCAGTGACATCGACAGCACGGCTTGGCGGTCTTGGCCCATAAAATGTCGTCGCACGGATACCGCGGACTCTGTTAGCGGCCATAGCCTCGCCTTGTCCAGAACCACCAATCACAATACCAACGGTGTTTTTGTCATTAGCATCAGCAACCGCCTGAGCTGTTGGAATAATAAATTCTGGGTAATTATCGTTTTTATCAAATTCGAAAGCACCTTTATCAACGACCTCATGGCCAAGCTCTATAATAAAGCTCTTAAGCAACTCTTTCAGTTCGAAACCTGCATGATCCGTACCAATTAAGACTTTCATTACTGACCATCATATCACATACGGTTGTGGATAAAAATCCACCGATTCAAACTATACTTGAGCGTAGCTTCTAGATAAGTTACTATCTAGACATAGACTAAACATAAGGAGAATAACCCGTGAATAATGTTCGTAATGAGGCCCGCAGAGCAGCCAGTTACTGGGAAAAAAAATATGAACAAACGGGCAATAGACTGGATCTAGATACTGCAAAAATGTATAAAGCAAAATTGCCAGGAAGAAAACTGCTCTAAAATTTTGAAGTTTCTCGCCCGCCAACAGTCATAGGTGCTAAAAACAATCGATGAACAAAATAGTCACTAGATACTCGTTCGTCATTCAATACTGTTATAGATTTGATGACGTTTTTATTTATCTGTGAGTTAATCGGTCGGTAAGAGAAATAACATAAGGATTATATTCTAACGTTTCAATCACCACGCCGAAGGCATCGCCGAGAATCATTTATCGTACCTCTGAGTTAGTGGCACTAATGATTTTATAAAGCTTTTCCCGATCTCACTGAGATCAGAGTTGATGTATTCATCACGAATATCGTGTTTGCTCATTATCTTTCCTTTTTTGTTTTATTTTTAAATGTTTTTGGTTTTTTAAATGCTAATGTCTATGTTATAGACTTTTGCCAATGTCTGCAACTAATTCTACGAGCCGGTTGCTATAGCCCCATTCATTGTCATACCAAGCGATAATTTTAACCATATTGCCACCGACAACCTGTGTCAGGCTAATATCAACAATCGAGCTATGACTGTTGCCGATTATGTCACTACTAACAATCGGATCTTCAGTAACCTCGAGAATTCCCTTGAAGTAAGGCTCTGTTGCCGCCTGCTTGAAGGCTTCGTTCACTTCATCGACTGTGACATTTTTCTTCAGTAGGAAGGTAAAATCGCTCAATGAGCCGTTAACTGTAGGAACCCGTAGTGCCATTCCATCAAAAATGCCCTTAAGTGACGGCAATGCATGTGCTGCCGCGACTGCTGCACCGGTTGATGTCGGGATAATATTCTGTGCGGCTGCCCTAGCTCGTCGTAAGTCTTTATGTGGACCGTCCTGAATATTCTGGTCAGATGTGTAGCTATGGATTGTTGTCATCATAGCCTTTTCGATGCCAAAAGCTCGCTCAATTACAGTTGCTGGCGGTGTAATACAGTTGGTGGTACAGCTGGCATTACTATAAATATCGCCACCATCTTCGATGTCGCCATCATTAACACCAAGCACGATTGTTGTCACACCCTCGCCTTTGGCCGGTGCGGAGACAACTACTTTCTTTGCGCCAGCTTCGACATGCTTTCGAGCATCTTCAGCCTTCACAAATCGTCCAGTTGATTCGATAACAACATCGATCTTCATATCTTCCCATGGAAGCTTTGTTGGATCTGGCTCTTCTAAGATTGCAATTCTCTGTCCATCGACAGTGATACTATCGCCATCAGAGCTAACGGAATGTGCGTAGCGTCCATATGCTGTGTCGTATTTTAATAAGTGCGCAAGCGTGTCGTTATCAGTTAGATCGTTTAGTGCCACGACCTCTACATCATCACGTTCAAACGCAATTTTAAATGCTGCTCGTCCAATTCTACCAAAACCATTAATCGCTAAACGTGTTTTTGCCATCTCAACCCTCACTTAGTTATAGACAGAAGTCTACCAATTATTAGGTGTATAAATCAAGGTGCTTATGATGTTTCTATTTTAGTATCGCTAACCAATCTTCAACACGCTTCTAAGATCAGAGATATTTGCTACAGAGAAATCGGCTTCACTAGATTCACTGCCTAGTAGTACAGTCTGCATTCCGACCTTGCTAGCAGGGATTATATCGCCTGGGACTTTATCGCCAACATACACATTATAACCAGCCTCGAGACCGGATAATTCGACAATATATTCGTAACCAAGGACCGATGGTTTACGTTCTGGCACGTTCTCGCCAGCCATTAAGTGCACAAATAGTGAAGCATCATAGCCCAAATGCTTCATAATATTTCGTAGCCTCCGCTTTGAAGTATTCGTGTATATCGATATAGGAACTTTTTTAGAAAATTCAGCTAGTACCTCACGAACATCTTCGTGTTCGGCGTAATCAAAAAGCAAAGTATTATCCCACCTAGATAGATTGTCTGCCCAGAATTTGTCATCTTTATGTGCAACATTCTCGAAAACCTTAGAGTTTATCGAATCATTTTCTTTTCTTAGCTGTCTATACTCTTCAACGCCTAACGGACAGTCTGTTCTGTTCATCACCTCCGTAAATAAATTAGCAGCGAACTTGTCATGTTCAAGCCTATACTGCTTCGTTTCGTGGGTCAGCGTGGCGTCTAGGTCGAACCAAATGTGTTTTATCATTATATAATTATAGCAATTAATACTTAATGTGCTTTGCAGAAGTATAATCATTGGCGTCACTCTAAACCAAGAACTGATTATCAGCTAATTTGTTAACTGCAAACATACGGCTAAATCAGTAAATCGCTCATGTTTAGATACATCTTTCATGGTAAAATATGTTGATGAGTAATTGGCAATATATCGATACAAATTTTGGTGGTGTAATCCACAAGAATAGCTGTAATAAACAGATTAAGAACATCGTGATTGTTGGCCCGCACGCTAGCGGTAAAACCTACATGTTTAATCACTTAAAGTCAGTAATAGATCATGATAAATTTAGCTTTCCGAAACGATTGACCAGTAGACCAGTACGCTTAAATGACGATATTGGGGAAAATACATTTACCGACAGAGAAGAAATTAATTCGGCTAAACCACTTATTAGCTGGCAGCGACCGACAACAGATTCCGAAGATGAGTATTACGCTTTCACGAATCTGCACGATGACAAAATCGCTGTCCTAAGTGCCAATAACGGCATCTTACCATCGATTCAGAAAACGGAAGGTTTGGTAAACTTCGCAAACTCACTGATCGTCTGTATCTATGCACCGCTAGAAGTTCGCCAAGAACGCATCCTTGATTTGACACCTGATCTACGCAGCGAAGAACGCTATAAACGATTGAAAGAAAGTGTTTCCGACATCCTACCAGAAAGCGATGTATTAGTTCTTAACTTCGAACCATTCGTTGATAGCACCGCAAAAGCACTAACCGAGCTGATTGAAAGGATTTGCAAATAAATGCTAATCATAACCACCGGCCGTCAAGCCGTTGATATAGATGGCGTAGCCTGTATCTATGCGTTAACCTATGCTTATAACCTGCTGGGCATAAGTACTTGGCCTATTATCGAAGGAGAGCTAGCTAGTACTGTTACTCACGATATTAAAGCCAGATTGCCTCGATTCGCTGATAGACTACCAGATAATTTTAAAGACTATCAAATTGGACTCGTCGATGTATCTGACCCAAAATCTTTGCCTAGCTTCGCTGAAATCAATCGGATTAACTTTTTAATCGATCACCACGTCGGCTATCAAGAATACTGGGAACACACAATTGGTAGTCGTGCACGAATAGAATTTATTGGCTCTTGTGCCAGCCAGGTCTGGGAAGAAATAAAACGACTAGGTATTTCTGACAAACTAGACCAATTATCTTACGAGCTGCTAGCTCTCGGCATCATTTCCAACACGCTGAACTTTAATGCCACAATTACAAACCACCGAGATAAAGCCGCCTATTCACAGATCGAGAAGCTGATAGACAAGAATGTCAACGGTAGTGACTACATAGAAAAATACTACAAAACTCAGCAGAATATTATCAATAATGATGTTGGGTTGGCTGCTATCAATGATACAAAATCAATCGGATCAATCTGTATTTCACAATTAGAAGTCTGGAAAGACTTACGGCTTAATGACAAAGATGTTTCAACAATCATAGGGCTAATGACCGAAGCTTACCCAGAAGACACAGCGTACCTTATAAATATGGTCTCGATCGATAAAGGATACAATCGTATTTACGGCAATATCAAGCAGCTAGAATCAATCAATGAACAACTTAGCGGCGAAATCCACGTTGATCATGGGGGTAATCCGCCGCACATAAAGACCGACCGTCTGATGCTACGTAAAGAGCTTTACAGGATTCTGCTTAAGAACAAGCCTAGTTCTGTTGGCCGAGCCAGCGAACTAGTGCCGCAACTGAGCGATCCTCGCTGATACTGCCATCTCGAAGCAGCTTTTCTACTTCATCAAATTTGTACCTAGCCACGCTAGTCACGCCTTGCTCGAATTCTTGATGTTGAGCACCGTCTTCGTGTTCATGCCATTTGTCAGCAACAAAGTATAGTAGATCCCAGTGCATCATGGCCCCGTTTTTGGAAACCCGAAACAAACTAGCATCTTCGATAACAATACCGGCTTCTTCTAGCCCTTCTTCTTTAACCTTTTCTAGTGCAATCGACTCAATATCTTCATCAGTTTGTTTATGTTGATTCCATTGTTTAAGTGAGTCAAATACCTTGCCGCCAGGCAAACGAATATCAAAAGCATCTAGCTCGGCACGATATTCACGAGTTAAAATCAGCTCTTTTGTCTCGTAGTCCGGGATGATTATGCGCACGCCTGGTGCACGATGTGCCCATTCGTACATCTGTATTGTGCCGTTGTGTCTCATAGGCTGATGCACGACTTCGATCATCTTGCCTTGAAAAACAATCTCTTCTGGCCCGTCTTTTTTCGGCGTATCTGCCATCGTTATGCTTCTTGCTTGTATCGTTCTTGGGATTCTCGAATTATAGCTTTAGCAGCGTCGATATCGCCCCAGCCTAGGACTTTAGTTGTGCCCGGCTTCTTTAAGTCTTTGTAATGGTTAAAGTGGTGTTCAATCTGATTTTTCAGACTATCGCTTAATTCATCTAATGAAGTAATTTTACCAAAGTGTCGGTCATCCTCTGCTACGCAAACAACCTTGTGATCCATCTCGTTATCATCGTCAAAATTTAGAATTCCAATAACTCGAGCTTTTAAAAACACACCGGTTGGTATGCCTTCTTCGGTTATTACAAGCGTGTCTAACTCATCGCCATCTTCGTCCAGGGTCTGCGGGATAAAACCGTAGTTAGTTGGCTTAGCGAAGATACCGGGCTCAACACGATCAAGCTCAAAAGTAGCAAGCTTACGATTCCATTCGATCTTCATCATCGAACCTCTGGGGATCTCAATCACTGTATTAATAATCCCACCGTCAACATCACCGGCATCTAAAATCACGTTAAAATCTGGCATACTAACTCCTTTAAATTATCTTCTTAACATTATAGCAAATCGTGTGCTGAGATATTTAAGATCTACAAATTGCTCACAAGTTATTTCTGGGCAAGCTTTTGTAAAGTCTTGACGTAACCTCTGAGTTGTCTCGGGTCGATGCCGCCAATCCAAACGCTCATATGTTTACGTAGGGTCTTTTCAATTTTTTTAACATCTGCTTCGCTTTTCCGAGTTGATATTATCCGTCGAGCTCTTTTATCTTTAGTGTCAACAATGCGCTCTATCAGTCCTCTACTCTCTAGAACATTGAGCATATTCGTCACCAAAGAGGTTTCAACATCAAGTAGCTTGGCTAGCTGACTAACCCTGGCACCACCGTCGGCAGTATAGTCATAGACAAGGCCAACAAGCGCCCATTCCATCATGGTGTACTTGTATTGTTTTAGCTCGGACGACATGAATTCACGCAGGTTTCGATAGGCCCTTGCTTGCAAGACTCCAGCTTGGTAAGTTGTAAATTCACTTAATGGCATACTATTAGTTTAGATCATTAAATAAATATTTCAAGTAGTTGTTGAACTTCACACTAAACGCTACTAATGTAGTCATATGCATTTTCAATTAGATCAGAGTAGAACTCGCTAGGATTGTATGCGTAGGCTACATGCCTGACCATGGCGCTAAGCTCATACTCCTTAGCTTCAGATTCATTGTAGGCATCAATTACGATCTTTTGAGCTAAAATTATGCTCTCCTCATTTGATAAATACTTAGGACTTGTTACTTGCATTAGGCCAGTAGTCTTGATTTTGCCAGTAAAAAAAGCCAATCTCTCAAATAGACGAAAGACACTTGGCCTGTTCATCTCTTCGACTACCATGATAGTGAAGAATATTTTTTTAAGTAAAGGGTCTTCTATAATTTCCTTTGTGATTATATTTGTATACTTTCGTTTATATTTATGATAAAAGTAATATGCCATTTCGTTCTGATAGTAACCTTCAGGATTTCTAATAAACAAATATTGCGAAATAACAAATAATACCATGAATAAAATTGCGAAAATTGCCCAACTTCTTAAATTATGATGAGACGAATATTTATTCAATATGGAGAAAGATAAAGACGCAAAAACAATCGATAGAAGGTTACTGATCAGCCATGAATAGGTCCGAATTATTGCTGTTCTGTCAAAAGAAAGCATAAAGATTATTCTTATTATCAAAATTGGTACGGCTAATAACATAAGGACTGAATCACTAAATTGATCAAGTGATAAGTAAAGAATCACACTGACTATTACTGGCAGAAAAATAATCTGCATAGTGTTATAATTAAAATTTACCCCTGCAATTACGGACCCGACCGTAAGAGGACCAAAGATAAAACTAGTACATAAAACTGCTACAGCGAGAACCGCTACAGCAGTAAAAGATAAGCTCAAGAGAGCCTCGAGGTTTAATAATTCATCAACAATAGTTAACATATACTACTATTATAGACTGAATATATTCTCTCCGTATACATATGTTCAACAAATTAATTTGATTAGTTTAAAAATGTACTGCTCTATTTAATAAAGCTGACGGTATGAAAACAGTGAGCCTTCCAACTAAATCAAGTGAGTCAGATGAATCAATAAAAAACCTAGACACTCTATACAATCGTTGTCGACTTTGTAGCTGTCAACACGGCCAACTATTCTGTTTGCAAATCACAATCACAGACTGATAGCTAATTAAAAATTTTAGTTCTATGTTTGATACGTCAACAATAGGTATGTATCTGAGTGGGCAAAAATAATGACATCGCCTGCTATTACTATCAGGAGGATAATGATTACACGCAATATTAATAATTATAAATCATCAGGCATTAAGGAAAATCTCAATTGACTACAGCTGTTTCAATAATTGTAAGATAGTCTATAATTTCTAAAGGTCCTGATTAATTACTTACACAAACAATAAAGGTATTTATCGGCTATTCAACTAATGATAATCAATGACAATAACCAATCGGACCAACAATACTATGAAATCGTATAAACTAGTGAGCCACCCTTCGCCAAACTTCAGTTCGCGTAACGGTAGATCTATAGAAAAAATCATAATTCATCATACTAATGTTAGCGAAGAAGGAAGCTTGCTCGCTCTAACTAGAAAATCAAAAATCTGGAAAAGAGTTTCTGCTCACTACATGGTGAGCAATGACGGAGAAACTGTTTACCAGCTAGTAGATGATAGGTACTGTGCTTGGCACGCAGGCTATGAAAACATTGATTCGATTGGCATCGAGCATGTTTCAAAACGACAAAAACCACTGTCGGATAATGGGTATAATTCTTCGGCATTGCTTATTGCAGAGCTTTGCAAGATCCACAACCTCAAGCCGTTGTCCGCCGTCGAGCCTCATTACGTGACCGATAGGAAAACCGTTTGTCCATCTGAGGTTGACTGGAAACTAATTCGATCTCTGGCTGCTAGGATACTAGAAACCAATGAGTAGACAGGTTGCTAAACAAATTATTGCCGGAAGTGCTAATCTTTACCAGCAGAACAAGAGATTCAGATTCAGTAGTGTATTCAACTATGCGGTCGCCGCGACTAGATCGTCAAAACCAAAGGTTTGCTTTATAGGGACTGCGAATGGCGACGACACGAATGAGATTGAGCGTTTTTACAGAACATGTCGTAGAGCTAGCCTAGAACCCAATCACCTGCAGCTATTCCCTACACCCAACCATACTGAAATAAATAAACTTATTCTATCCCAAGATATAATCTGGGTGTCCGGTGGTTCAACCGCAAACCTACTAGCCGTATGGAAAGTGCACGGCCTATCTCCATTACTTGAAAAAGCTTGGGGATGCGGGGTGGTACTGACCGGTAACAGTGCTGGTTCTATCTGTTGGAGCAAGGGCGGTCTTACTGACTCTTATGGCTCCGAATTAAAACCAATCATAAACGGGCTAGGCATTCTGCCATACTCCTCCATTGTCCATTACGATAATCAGCCTCAAAGAAAATTGAAAGCTAGAAGTCTTATCGGGGCAGGTATACTCCCGGCTGGCTTCGCTACCGAGGATGGCGTTGCCATCCATTATATAAATGTGCAAATAAACAAGGCTGTCTCCAATATAAGAAACAAGTATGCTTACGAGATCAGCAGATCTTCTGATGAAGATTTTATTGAGCATGTAATTGATACGGAGTTTCTGCCAAGCTAGTTACAGCACTCCACGCTATCGTCAAAATAGTAGGTAAATACTAGAGTATTGACATAAGCACAACTGATACGTAAATTGATAGGCAGAATAACCAAAGGAGGAGTTCTGAAATGGGATATAAGTCAAATATTAAAAGTAGCTGACATAGAGCCAAAAGACCATTGAGTCAACTCAATCGCAAAAGACTGTAAATAACAAAGTTTTACATGTTTGTTTATCTAGATAAACAGTTCGATTGAACAAATTTACATTAGTTGTTATTATTTAATCAATAGTAAGTTTTAAGATTAAAGGAGTACAGAATGTCATATAACGTATGGTGGGCAAGAACAGTAAATAACTGGGGAATAAAAAGGGGCGAACATAGAGCCGGACGTAGCAGAAAACTTCTGTAATTTAAAACCTCAAGTTATCTAGACAGTGATTTGTCTGGAAGCTGTCAATAACCATCCTACCAAACAGGATGGTTATTGTTTGTAGAAACAACAATTCGTCAACTAGCTATTTATGTGTTTGTCGCCTGTTTAGAAATGATGCAATGAATCCCTTTATGCATGCTACACTTCCTTGACTGCTGCATTCTTACGCAAATAGCTGCATATTGCGGTGTTTCCGTATAAACCTAGAGTGGAAAAACTAATGGTTTGCGGGACCCCGTCAAAAATTCAGAACGACAGACAGCTGATTGGTAATCTATAGTTTTGTTATATTCCGAGAGACGCGAGAGTAAAAATAAATAGTTCGCAGATGCGAAAAAAGGCGCGAGCAGACTTTCTAAAAAATTATAGACGAGCATTTGTGCGTTGACATGGAATTTTTTAAATTATAATATATAGATGTCGCAAATAAAATAAAAAAGGAGCAATAAGATGCCGAGAAGATTTGTAAAATATGGTGAGCACCTAGCTAATGGTCGTTCACTTTGCGGTAGACGGATAACCTCTACAGGAGTTATAGTTAGAAACCCTTATAGAAGGTAGCTCTAACCCTCTAGATACTCACGAATATGAAGCGCAGCTGTTGCACCCTCGCCGGCTGCGCTGGCTATTTGCATTGTTGCACCACTTCTAACGTCTCCGGCCGCAAATACGCCGTGATAGTCGGTATGGAGCTTTTCGTCTGTCATTATAAAGCCAATTTCGTCTAGTTTGACTAGGCTATTGTCTAAAAATTTAGTATTTGGCATTAAGCCGATAAAGACAAAGGCTCCATCGACGTCATAATCAATGTCTTTACCTTCTTTGTTAGTTCCAACAATTTTCTTAAATTTACCCTCTTCGGCTATGACCTCCTTAACGGAAACGTTAAAGTGAACATTTATTTTGTCATTATCCTCAATTTCTTTGACGAGAACATCACTGGCTTTCCATCGATCGCCACGAATCAAAACATCAACTGAATCTGCGAAACGAGTTAGAAACAAGCTCTCTTGAGCGCTGCTATTACCACTGCCAACCGTTACAAGCTTTTTACCGTTGTAGAATGCACCGTCACAAGTTGCGCAGTAGTGCACGCCACGACCATAAAGCTCTTGCTCACCAGGAACGCCGAGCTTAACGTAGTCGCTACCAGTAGCAATTAGCACAGCACGAGCCTTGTACTCTCCGCTATAGCCAACTACGACTTTATAATCAGCTTCATTCTTTATTTCTTTAACTTCATCGAGTTCAATCTTGGCTCCAAATCTTTCTGCCTGTTTTCTTAGCTGCTGCGCAAGTTTCATTCCTTCGACACCGTCGGCGAAACCTGGATAGTTATCTATTTGATCAGTTATTGCTGCCAGTCCGCCAATTACGCCCTTTTCTATAAGTAGGGTATTCAAATTCTCGCGACTAGAATAAATTGCAGCAGTTAGAGCTGCTGGACCTGCGCCGATCGTAATTACATCGTAGATTTCTTGCTCATCGCTCATATTAGTCTCCAATCAAGATTAGTCATTATATATAAAGTTTAAGTGATTGCTTAAACGTAGTCAAGCTTAACAGCTGCTTGTGTTTAATTGTATACTACTAAAATGACTAAGAAAACTAAACAGGAAAAAGCACGAAGACTGAAGCTCCAGAAGCGAATTTCAATTATTCCAGCATCAACGCTGCTTGTGATGCTGGCTTGGTTGGCAGCGCAGAATAATCGCTGGTTTGTAACTGGCATATTATTGCTGTTAATCACCGTTCTGATTCTTTACATAACCAGCGCAATTGCTGTTTTTCTATATCTTGATAGCAAACGAAAAAGAACTTTAAACAGAATTGACTACACTACAGTTAGTATCTTCCTAATTGGTACTTATTACTCTATTTTCCGTTTGATTCCGAAAAACTACGCAGCACTAATAATGCTGTTTGTCAGCTTATGTGTCGTAATTACTGTAAAATACCGTCGCACAAATAATGCTAGCTTATTTAATACCGTCACTACCGCTGCTATTTATACTGCAGCTGGCTGGCTCAGCGCCCTTGGACTAATCAAACTTTACCAATCACTAAGCAGTGTCGACTTTGGCCTATTGACAGCTGGACTGGTCGTCTACGCCGCCGTGACGTCGCTATATATACTGGATCGGCGTGGTTTTAGCTTATTACCGTGGCTAAGTTGGCGAGAACTGCTGCATTACTTCATTATCGGTGGCACAGTTGCACATGTAGTACTGCTAGTTCGTTTAATCACTGGCTAGCTTAGAGCTACTATAATTGCACCGACAACCATAATGCCGGCTCCCTTCAGTCGCTTGATAGCCATTGGGTCGTGGAGGAATATCCAGCTCATAACCATCGTAAATATTATATCCATTCTCCGGATTGCGATTGCAAAGCTAGCTAAAACTAAATTGACTGCTAGAACACTCATTAAATACCCGAGTCCAATACCCGCACCGACAAGAAATATCAATTTTACATCTGGGACAATTAATTTTTTTGGCACGGCTATCTGCCTGAATGCAAGCGCGATGCTCATAACCATCAGAACGCTAATTGTCGCTAACGTCGCCCAGCTAATCGGGTTATGCGCAGTTGTAGAATATCTATCGACTACTGGAGTTATTCCCCAGCATAAAACCGTAATCGACACATATTGAGATGATTTCTTACGGGCTATATTTAGTAGCGGATCGAATATGTTTTTATCGGCTTTATCAATATTCAAGAAATATGCGCCAGCCGTAATCAAAAAGATTCCAAGTATACCCAGATAACTTGGCAGTTCGCCAATAGTAATTGCAGCAGCGAGCAGCGTAACGATCGGTACCAGACTATAAAGTGGTACCAGCTCTGACAAAGCTGCAAGACGTATGGCTTTGAGATTAAAATACTGAGCAAAAAACCCACTAAAACCAATGATTAGCATTTGTGGCCACAAGTCTTGCGCCGTAGCGACTAGTTCGCTACTAGGTCTTAGCATCAAGTGTAGCAATACAAACCCAATCGTAGCCACAAATTGAATCAACCATGCTAACCAAAGTGTGTCTTTATCGTTAGTTAGCTTTTTTCTTGCAACGGTACTGATCGATTTGAAAAACCCACCGAGTAGCGCAAATAATATTCCCACGGTTTATTAAGCAGTTGCTGAGGCGAGCTGGCCTGGATTGAAGCCAATAACCACCTGTTCCATGCCGTTGTCCTGCTCTATGATAGTTATTGGTACGGACATGGTGCCGCTTTTCTGCAGAACTTCTTGCTGCCGTGTTGGATCTTTATCTAAAATCACTTCTTCGTACACTAAGCCTTTTTTGGTTAACCACTCTTTAACCATTGGACAGTAAGCGCAGGTTGTAGTGCTAAAAACCGTTATTTTCTTCATTTTTTATTTCCTCCTTTTGATGATTATTTAAGTATAGCAACCAGACAAAACTTCGACAAGTAGCGTTCATATTGCTATACTTCAACGCTATGAGTAGCGTATTTGTCAATCTACTGCCAGTTATAGTAGCTGGAATAGCCGGAACTGCAATTAACACAATTTGGTATACACCAAAAGTGTTTGGTAACGCCATCGCCAGGCTAGAACGTAAAGTCAGTAGTGATAATGCCGAGCAAACCAACAGATTCTACTTACTTGTTGTCGTTAATTTAATTATCGCTTACGTTTTGGCGCAATTTATTGGATTCGCCACAACCGGGATGAATCTAACTGGTACTATTACCGACGGTGCTTTGGTTGGTGCTTGGGTTTGGCTCGGTTTTATAGCCACCACAAGCATAGTGGAGATAAGCTACAGTAGAACTGGTCTTGAACGTTGGACAATCAAAAGTGGTCAATATCTCGTATCGATGATTATTATGAGTGTTATTCTTACGATTCTATAATTACAAGCCACGATAGCAAGCACACGCCAGTAGCTACCGCCAATAAGACGTACAACCAACGATCAATAAACATAACCTTGTACTCTTTCAATAGCTGATCTTTAAAGCTACCATGTTTATGGTCTCTGAACTTTTGCTCGGCAGTAGTCGCAGCATCCTTACTTGAACTAGTCTTAGTCATTAGTTTTGATGGTGATTGATTCTATCTTGATTTTATCTAATGGTTTCGAATCTTCATCAGTCTTAACCTTTGAAATTGCCAGTGCGACATCTAAGCCCTCATAGACTTGACCAAACACGCTATGTTTATAATTTAAGTGTGGCGTCCCTTCTTCAGCAGTAACGATAAAGAACTGGCTGCCATTCGTGTTCTTGCCAGAATTAGCCATGCTCAATGTACCCTGCAAATGAGTTAGATCGGGGTGGAA
>JAGPDM010000044.1 GCA_018057585.1 Candidatus Saccharimonadota bacterium | reverse complement strand
TCAGTTTCAACTTCGGGCACCGCCACTGACGCTGGAGCTTATTCGTCTGAAGCTTGGAGCGGTCAACTGCAAGAAGGTCAAACACTCATCTTAACTTTCACTGGTGACATTACCTGTAACGCTGGAAGTAATATGTACTTTGATCATCCGGTCGCAGTCAGGTACAACAACGGCGCTAACGTTCTTGAGGTAACACACGACAATAACGTTAATGCTAATGGCACGGCAGTAGTTTACACTACGGATTTACAGATAGAAACAACCGATGGAAAAGCCAGCGTAGATGCCGGAACAACTGGTCACGAATTTAAACAAACATACACAAACTTAGGTCCGTCGGCCATAACCGACATCTCGATTGGATATTCAGGTAGTAATTGTTTTAATGTCACTGGAACCGCCACCTCAGGTACGGCAACTGATGTGGGTAGTTATGATTCGTCTGCTTGGAGTGGCGTGCTTGAGCCTGGGCAAAATATGACAATAACCTTTACTGGTGATATCACTTGCGGGGGTGGCTCGAAAGTAGAGTTTTATCAGTGGAGAAACGGTCTTGAAAACTCAGGGCAAGGTGTAGTTGAGCTAGACTATGATAATGACCAGGGTTACGACGAAACAGACATTACTGGCCCAGAGACTGATCTATCCATAACAAAAACTTTGGACAATCCGCAGGATGTAGAAATTGGCGGAGTGCTTAAGTACACCCTCACCTTGACCAATAACGGCCCAGACGATATCGACCTTGGAAGCTATGACAGCAGTGGTCAGAACCCGTTCGCAACTTCGCTATTTATAGATGTAATGCCATTTGAGCTTAATTTTGTGTCTGGTTCGAGCACTAATGGCAATATCGATTGCAGTCAGTTTCCGATGGACACTAACAATCCTAGTGCAAGTCCTATATTTCCGAACCACCCAGATCATAACATCGTCGCCTGCTCCTATGCCGCCGGTTCAAATACGCTTAGCGCAAACCAGAGCATAAGTACGACAATTTCGGCGACGGTAGATGCTAGCTCTGATCTTGACTTTACCAACCATCTAATTTCAGGCTGGACTCAAAATGATCCAGATTTCCCGACTATAGAATCAGCGTTTGGTGGTGGCAATGGTGCTTGCGTTGATGCCGGTTATACAGACATGATTGATTGCTATGCCGGCTTGGATATAAACAACTATGCCTTTACTGTGCCAAGCGCTGACCTGAGAATAGAAAAGAATCTAGTTAACACTGGCGATATTCATCCAGGAGATAATGTTAGCTATGACATAACCCTAAGCAACGATGGCCCGATGCCGCTCGATCTAACAGTGTTCGACGGTTCGCAACAGAGCAACGGTCTATTTAATGATCTCTTTCCAGGCGCCGATTTAACTTTTGTTGACGACAACAATAATGATATTACTTGTTATGACGTAGGTCCTGGCTCAATCGTCTACCTGGGCAATGCTGGTGAAGATCATCCTGACCACCAAATTCTTAGCTGTGTTTACACTGGCGCTTCACAGATTCTTGCTGTCGATGGCAGCTTGACGGTTCGTCTTAGTTTTACAGCTGATGCAGGTGTTGGCACGAGCTTCACTAACTATGTGGTCAACACTGGTCTTTCGACTGATCTGGACTCGGCAATAGCCCTGAACAGTTTCAGCGCCGCATCAGGCGACATCCTAGACACTTTTACCAACGAAAACTTTGCTAAAGCTATCTACACGAGCTCAGATAGCGACAGTGACGGCATCACTAATGCCGTTGAAGACGCTGGTCCCAATGGTGGCGACGCTAACAATGACGGCACGCTCGACTCGTTGCAAGACAATGTTACTAGTCTTGTAAACGGTGCCACAGGCAAGCGGACAGTTTTAGAAGTTTCCGATGTTTGCACGATTAGCTCAATCGATGTCTTGGCCGAATCAGAAAACGCCGATCAAGACTCGACCTATAACTATCCTGTCGGCCTGATGGACTTCAAATTAGATTGTGGAACACCTGGCTACACGGCTGACATCGCTCAGTATTACTTTGACGCTAATGACCAGAATTACATCGTTCGTAAATACGACACCAGGAACAATAGCTACTCAACTATCGAAGAAGCGACAGTTACTACTGAAACAATTGGCGGTAAATCGGTCGTCAAGGCGTCCTACGAGATAAAAGACGGTGGAGCTCTAGATATGGATGGTATCGAAGATGGCAATATCGTTGATCCAGCCGGACTTGCTGTTGCAGACGACGGTTCATCCCAAGCCGTCAACGGAAGTGGTATTTTATCTAATCTAACAAATGGACTAGCTAGCACTGGCGAGTCGGTTAAGACGCTAATTGGGGTCGCCTTGGCACTGGTTGCGACTAGCGGTATAGTTATATTTAGAAAGTATCGCAAACGTAAATAAGAAAAGGCAGCGACATGGCTTCATACGACGTGGACAAAAAGAATAATGGAGCTAAAGGTTCGAATCTGTTGTTTATAATATTCGTTCTGTTCATTCTAGGTATCGGTGTCGTACTGGCATATGTCGGCAGGCCTCAGGAATCGACTAACGGTTCTAAGGCGCAAGAGGTCAAGCAGACAAACAAAGGCGATAATAAAACAGCCAAAACTAGCCTAGCCTGCGAAAAAGCTACAGCCAAAGAAGTATCTAAGGTTCTAGGTGCAGACGTAAAAAGAGTTGGTGGAGATTTCGATGATCGTAACGAGCCAAATTTTCTGTCTGTCTGCTCGTACGTAACTAATAAAAAGCCGGCCAGAACCGTCACGGTTATAATTAACGGCGAAAAAGACGAGCAAGCGGCCAAGAAGCGCTTAGAGCAAACTTCAAAGATAAATAGCTCAGAACCAATCAAGCGACTTGGAGATCAGGCAATCTACACTGAAACGTCCAGGCAGCTGGTCGTGCGCGATGGCAAGCAAATATTTTCTGTTACCTCTAGCGAGTCAACCAAAGAATCAGCAATCAAGCCACAAGAAGTAAACATGCAAATCGCCAAGCTTCTGCTAAAATAGACCATATGACAAATTACGCAGATGCCGGGGTTGATGTAGATATTGAGGCTCAGGCCGCCAAGATATTCTACGAAGCCGCAAAAACCACCTGGAAGAACCGCGAAAATAATATTGGGCAAGTGACAGTCCCGTTTGACGACTTTTCTGGTAGTCGCAGTATTCACGTTGGCCAGTTGCCAGCTGGAACATTTATGAACATTGGTTTTGACACTGTTGGCACTAAGGCTGAAATCGCTCAAAGGGTTGGTCGGCACGATACGATCGCCTACGATCTCGTCGCTATGGTGGCTGATGATGCGGTTGTCCGCGGTGCTGAGCCGGTAATAATGGGAAGTAACCTAGAAACCAACAGTATTGGATCGCCTGAAAACAATCATCTAGATATTATTCGTCAGCTAGCGAAAGGCTATGCTGAGGCTGCTAATATCGCCGGGGTTGCTATTACTAACGGTGAAACTGCTCAGATCGGCGATGCCGTCTCGGGATATGGTGAGTTCAATTATAATTGGGGTGCCAGCCTAGCATGGTTCGCCACTCAAAGTCGGATGTTTAACGGCACAGAGATCCAACCTGGTGATACGCTAATTGGCCTAGCTGAGCCCGGCATACGGTGTAACGGCATCTCACTAGCCCGCAAAATCCTGTCTGATATCCATGGCGAGCAGTGGCACGAAGTGCCATTCGCGACCTCAACATTTGGCGAAGAATTGCTAAGACCGTCGATCATCTACTCCAGAGCGATAACCGAGATGTTTGGTGGTTGGAATAAGTCGGTCAAGCCAGCGGCTGAGATCCACGGCGTGGCACACATAACAGGCGGTGGCCTACCTGAGAAAGTCGGCAGAATGTTTAAGAATAGCCGATATGGCGCCGGTATCACCGACACCTTTGCCCCAAACGAAATGACATTATTTATGCAAGAATTCGGTAAAGTATCAGACAGAGAAGCTTATAGGACCTGGAATATGGGTCAGGGAATGGTCATAGCCACACCAGATCCTTCGGCCGTGTTTGAGGTCGCTAAGAAACACAACCTAGAAGCTAAAATAGTCGGCACAGTCGTAACCGACCATAGTGTCCGCATCAACAGCCAAGGCTTCAATGCCGGTCGAGAAGGCCAGCTAAGTTATCCGATCGAGTAGAGTCGTTGATTGCTTTAGGTCACAACTCGAAACGCTGAAAAAAGCGTTTTAGTTGTTTATAGCTAAATATTTTTAGAAAAGTGATTAGTTGATTAACGGCTTGCGCCATAGGCCAACACCGCGCATTTTGCCGGCACAGAGTGATGGGCCGATAAAGTAACGTTCTGGGCTCATGTTAGTTAACTTGCGAAAGGTAGTCGAAGCCTCAAATTCTTCTTGGGTCATTCCATAGACGCTGTGGATGCAGATGCAACCCTGTCTTTTTAAACCTCGGATTTTGTCTTGAGTTGATTCGATAAGATTAAGTGTTGGTTGTTCTAATACGACAGCTGATGGTGACATTTATAACTCCTAATTCTGATTTACTGGTAAAATATTTTGCTAAAAGGGGGTGAAGGTTTTTAGCCAACACCCCGCTCCCCCATAACGTTGATTGCCTGCATGACTCAACGTGTAAGCAAATACTATCACTAGAATTGCAAGTTCAGAAAAGTTTTATCTTTTTGTGTTTTTTTCGAGGAATATGTTAAATTATTAACAGAATGATTACTGTTCCTCAAATTGTTGCAGATATCGTAAATGACTCACCTTACATCGGTGACGCCTTATCGCGCGACCTAATTAACGTCTCGGCATTAGCCCGCGAGATTAGGCCACAAGTAGAGACTGAGCTCATGCGTCGCGTCTCCCACGCATCTGTTGTAATGGCCTTGAAACGATTTGAAGGTCAGAAGACCAGGGAAGTAATTTTGCATCCAGCAGAGTTTTTTGGAGACATGTCGATTAAATCGGACCTAAATGGAATAACTATAGCTAATAGCTTAAAGTTGTCTAAGAAGCTGGTCAATATACGTGCCAGCAGCAATAACACAATTTCTTCAGACTATATGACTGTGGTTAGAGGCAACTGGACCACGACTATTATCTTTAGTGATGGCCTAAAAGAATATATAAAAAAAGAGCTTGAGGACGTTGAATTGTTGCATGAATATGACGATGCCTCAGCAGTAACCTTGCGTTATACCGAGCTTCATAATGAAACTCCCGGCATGGTTCAATACCCCTTGCAGCTGATCGCCTGGCGTGGGATCAGCCTGTACCAAGTGGTTTCGACGCTTGATGAGCTAACGATAATTGTTCGCCAGGATGACATCGAGCGTTGTTTCCAGGCTCTAAGAACTCTGCGTCAACGCTAATCTGCAGGTGCTATAATTGCTGTATGAGCAGTATTTTTACTAAAATTATCAACGGTGAAATTCCAGCTCACAAGGTCTACGAAGACGATTTAGTCTTAGCCTTTCTTGATATACAGCCATCAAGCAAAGGGCACACTTTGGTGGTTCCCAAACAGGAAATCGATCATTTCGACAACCTACCAGACGAGCTTTATCAACACCTCATGCTAGTTAGTAAGCGTATTGCCAAGCAAATAAAGACTGTCTATAGCCCTCTAAGGGTCGGTATGATGATTTTTGGCACGGAAGTGCCTCATGCCCATGTTCACCTGATTCCGCTTTACACGGGACAGGAGATGGCGTTTGTGCGTGAGTCTACGGGCGAGCCCGACCATGAAAAACTGGCGCAGGTCGCCAAAGACTTAAAAATTAGCTAATTCTTGGTTGGATGTTCTTTTGAGTAGTTCTTTCTTTTCTAAAAATATAATGCCACTTTGTTCACAAAGTAGCGCAAATGACTGGGCTGTCGTCGTTCTTGATGAAGTCATTGTCATTAAAACAATTAGTTTCAACAACTCCCGTTGGTCGCCCCGCAAAGGGGTGAGTTGAAACTCAACTACCAATTGTTTTAATAACATTCCTTGCATCAGGAAGCTCCTGTTTATGCCCAGACGAAATGAAGCTGACAAATCCCCGCTGGTAGGATTTGAACTGTTAGGTAGTAGGTAGTAGCTGGTAGTTGGTAGTTTGAAATAGCATTCAAACCTCCACAGACTCCCACAGCACGAAAGGCCACATCGGCTTTAACTGATGAAGAAACGGCTGCTTAAATAACCGCTAGACAAAAGCAAACCCCTTTAGGGGCGACCAACGAGAGTTCTTTTGGATACGGTTTTAGGTAGCTGTTTATTCAATC
>JAGPDM010000043.1 GCA_018057585.1 Candidatus Saccharimonadota bacterium | reverse complement strand
ACAATCTCTTATCAAACTTTAAAACCTTAACCTTACAGTTAGGGTTTTAAAGTTTGGCAGGGGCGGTGGGACTCGAACCCACGGCCTTCGGTTTTGGAGACCGACACTCTAGCCAGCTGAGCTACACCCCTTTACAACAACTATCTTATAGCACTATTTGCATCCAATCCAGACAATCACTTAATCAAACAGATTATTCGTATTTAATACACTACCGCTATAAAGCCACAGGATGTAGAATAGCTCTAACGCTTATGGCAAAAAATGATGACAAATTAAATTCTGAGTATATGTATCGTAAGTCTCTAGAACAGAGCAGAGTAGATAGCGATTATGTCTTATTATTCTCACAGATAGGTTTGTTAATCTTTTTCGTGCTTGATCTTTTCCTTAGCAAATCTTATGAAAAGCCTAGTATTTTCATTCTGTTTGTGCCGGCTGTAGCGGTTGTAAATATACTTGCAATCCGTTCTGGCAAATTTACAAAACAAATACGCACCATCAGTCAGCTAGCTTACTATTCCATTTTATTTATTTTGTTAGTATTCATTGTTCCAGTGTTTAGCATTTATTTGATTCTTTTGCCGTTCATCCTGTTTACCTCTATCTATTGGAACGGGATCCGTGGACTACTCATAGGATTAGCGGCAATTACAGCGACTATTACTGCGGGCAGCATCTATCAGTTTGCCGAGATTAACGTTGAACTGATCTGGATGGTCGTTAGGACCTCAGTACTGTTCTTGTTCGGTGGAATTGTACTGTGGCGAGTTTTGATCGTCGATTTTGCCGAGAAAAAGAAACTAGATAACGCACGTAAAGATGCTGGGGTCGAAAGAGATCGCATGCTGGCACTTATTAATAGCATGGATTACGCGGTTATAGCGACCAACCAGGACGGCGAAATAAACTTATACAACGGAGCGACGCTAAGTCTGTTAAACACGAATAAAACCTTAGACAAGCAGACATTATTTGATGTAGTAACCTTGGTTGATTCTGATGACAATTCCATAGACCTTATTGAGGTAGCGAAGGAAGCCAGGAGCGGAATCCATCGAAGTGATGTTGTATTGAAATTCGATGACGGCGACCATATGAACCTTGAGGTTAGTGTTTCTACGGTTCGTCCAAGCTACGGCCAGCAATCGGGAGAGGGCTATGTTGTGACGCTTAAAGATATTACAAAACAACACAGTCTAGAGGAGGAGCGAGATGATTTCATAAGCGTAACTTCGCATGAGCTCAGAACACCAATCGCAATTGCCGAAGCTAACTTGTCAACTGCCTTAATGGAGAAGCTGAGCGTTGGAATCCAAGATAAAACGAAGGCACTCATAGAGGCAGCACACGATAATGTCGTGTTCTTAGCCAATCTGGTCAGTGATCTGGCGACTCTATCTAAAGCAGAGCGTAAGGTCTTAGAGATAGAGCTGACCAGGGTTGATCCTGCCAAGGTAATTGACACTCTAAAGAAGGACTATGAACAAAAAATTATTGGCAAAAATTTGGTTTTAAAGGTAGTTGTCGAAAAAGACCTTCATTCAATCATTTCTAGTGAACTCTACATTAAAGAGATACTTCAGAACCTGATGACCAATGCCATAAAATATACTGATTCTGGGGTAATTACAATCGGTGCCAGAAAAGACAAAAATAATACCATAAGTTTCTGGGTCAAAGATAGTGGAATTGGCTTATCTGCATCAGATCAACAGAAGTTATTCTCAAAATTCTTCCGTTCAGAAGATTACCGCACTCGCAAGACAGGGGGTACTGGACTCGGGCTTTACATAACCAAAAAACTAGCAGAACGCATAGACGGCAAAATTACCTTCGAAAGCAAGCTTGGGCAAGGCTCGACTTTTACGCTCAGCGTGCCAGCACTTGCGAGCAGCAAGAGCGATCAGGCAAAACAAACTATTGCCGAGGTCTCAGATATAACAACAAATTTGTAGATCATAGAATTTCTGTTAGTTATTTATTTTCGTTTACTTTTAGATATTCTGAACAATAGAAAACTAGCAAAAAATAAACCGAATCCAACAGCGTAGACTGCTAGTACGATCGGAGACATATTACTACCCGTGTCTGTTCTGAAAAGAATATTAAACAGTCCACCAAGGCCAATTACCATGTGTAATGCACCAATTGACAATGATCCAAATCTGGCAGTACGGTCTGATTCTGAGTAAGTTTTGATCAAAAAATATCCACCATTTGTTATTACCGCAAGAAGCAATGCTGACTGGGCAAGATCACCGCCAACGCTTGTTGCAAAGTGCATGCTTCCGTCAATTAATGCAGGGTAGGTAACAGAACCGAGTGTCGACATTACGCCACTGTAATAACCAAATGCCGATAAGCTGAGCGAAGCGATCGATAGGGATATAAACCTAAATCTATTACGAAAGAGCAAGTACCACATGATCCTGACTTGGTAAATTAGTGCTACATAGAGGAATAGGTCGCCCAACAGTAGCAAGAAGCGTATTAAGCGCATATTATCAGCTAAGTTTAAAAAGATAAAAGGGAAAGTCCACAAACCAGTCGCGAGCGAAGCTGAGATACAGACAATTGCAAAGTATTTTGATAACGTCGATCTAACTCGACTGTAATTGATCAAAAACCTAACTGAAAAGATAAACAGAATTATTGAACTGACTAGCCATGGCGTTAAGTTCAACGGTAGATGATTCATAATTTTTGTCTTTGTTTATTGACTAGAATTTTAGCATCTATACTCTTGGCAAGCTAGCGATTACTTCGATTTGTGGAAAGCAGACATTACGCTTCTTCCATTCCACTGATCTGAATTCGTAGTCGATAGTAGATTTAATGATCATAATCACAAAAAATAATGCAGATATCGGCAAGTTTATGGTTGCTAGGAATTGGTTTTTGGGATTAAAAATTCTAGTAATTATCAGATTATTAGCTACAGCAACAAGAATCACAGACAAACCTAATACGCTGCCACTCGCAGCAGCGTATATCGGCAGGACAATAAACATTGATACAACCAATAGTATGGCTGATGATGCGATTGCCAGGCTACTTCCTAGTGTCGGATACAAAAGCCTAACTTGAGTATCGACAATTGAGCTAAGTTTTTTTCTTGTTGTAATACCGAGGTTATCAGCACCACTTTGGAGCTTGTACCCGGAGGATTTAAGCTGTTTTGCTATAGAGTATTCGGGAACAACTGACTGTTTAAAGGGCTCAAAGCCACCGATCGATTTGAGCTTACTAGCTTCGAAAAACATGCAAGCGCCGCCGACAGCATCTCTTAGCGGCCAGACTAGATACCAAAATTCTACGATGGGTTGCACGAGATTTGCGAACAAATCAAATTCACGTCTACCCGGCATAACAGAGATCATAGACAAATGATTTGAAAGTGCAGTTTCAATTAGCTGATTGATGGAATTTACAGATAGTCGGATATCAACATCGCAAAATATTACATACTCGCCACTTGATTCGTTAAGCAAGGTTTGTAATGCGTGATTTTTTCCAGTCCAATCGTCAATTAGTGGTTTGCCTGGCACGAATCTAACCCCTGCATGGGCATAGTTTTTAATAATTTGTGGCGTTCGGTCATGTGAGCAGTCATCAAGTACGATGATCTCTAGCTTGGGATAACTCAAGGCTATGTAGTTAGCAAGAGCCTGATCGAGAACATGATCTTCATTTCTAGCAGGTATCAGCAGCGAGACTGTGGGTAGATCGCTTGAGCTGATTGTTGTTTTAGTCTTTTTGATCGAAGCCAAGCTATATAAAGTCGAAAAGAGTGATAAAAGTCCCGCAATCAAAACAATTAGCAACAAGATCTGGCTATCCAGCGACAAAATTAAGCCGACAAAAACCTGCAGTCCACTTAACGAGAGTGTTTCTTTAAGAACCCTAGCTTTACTATCGATTAGGCCATAGCGAAGCTTGTAACCTCTCAGGCTGTTTACTGCTTGTGCAATACCGATGAGTCCAACGACCAACAAACTTAACACAGTAGCGTTGGTTGTACATATTACTAACATGGAGAGCAGAAAAATCATAAATGTGCTTAGTGACAATACTCTATAATTTTGCTCACTAAATTTCTCTGACAACCAACTAGCAACGATATTAATCAGCACAGCTAACACTGATAATGAAACCCCAATGTATAAGCCGAAAGTGTTTATTCCCATGAGCCAATAATAGCAGTCTTTTATCTCAGATACATGCTATGATTATTGTCATGAAACGATACGACTTAGTTATAATCGGGGCTGGTTCTGGAGGACTTGTGGCTGCTGAGTACGCCGCACGTTTCGGTGCATCAGTAGCACTGGTAGAAAAGTCAGAACTGCTCGGTGGTGACTGCCTGAATCAAGGTTGCGTTCCCAGCAAGGCCTTGATCTACGCTGGTAAAACTTTCTACCGAGCTCGTCACGCTGAGAAATTTGGTACGATGACATACCCGGAACTTGACTTTAATAAAGTAAAGAATTCAATCAAAGAGGCCCAGGAACGAATAAGATCGCTAAGAGATAATGATGAATACTACGAACGGCTTGGTGTCGACATATATCATGAACACGCTCGGTTTATTAGCACTCACAAAATCAAGGCCGGTAAACTTGAAATCGAAGGCCGACATTTTATAATCTCGACCGGATCAAAACCACGCATTCCAGATGTTCCCGGACTTTCTAAGGTTGGTGCGTACACTAATGAAACTATCTTTGATATAGAGAAATTTCCTGGAAGACTTGGCGTTATCGGTGGTGGTGTTATCGGTAGTGAGATTGCTTCAGCATTCAACCATCTAGGCTCAGAAGTTACACTTTTTGAACGATACGGTCATTTGTCACTAAGAGCCGACAAAGATGCATCGGAATTCGTTCAAGATCGTTTTTTGCAGCGTGGTCTTAAGGTTAAGACTAAATCAGTTGTCGACAGTGTCAAAGAAACAAAAAAAGGCATTAAGATGGACTACACTATAAAGAAAAAAAGCTATTCCAAATATGTCGATGCCATTTTTGTATCTACGGGTAGACTACCCAATCTTGACCTCGGACTAGATAATGCTGGTGTGAAATATACCGAACATGGCATAGAAGTCGACGACTACTGCCGTACAAGCAACAAGAGCATCTGGGCAATCGGAGATGTGACTGGCAAGGCAGGATTTACTCATGTTGCAGCCGAACAAGCCTTTTACGCAACCATGCACGCCATCCTCGGCTACAAGAAGAAAGTTAGCCTCAAAACGTTACCTTACGTCATATTTACCAGTCCTGAGGTAGCTCACGTTGGTAAAACAGTCAAAGAATTAGAAGATTCCAAGACTGAATTTGAGCTTCACACCACCGACTACACAGAGATTGATCGTGCTCTAATAGAAGACAAATCAGGCTTAGTCCAGGTTATGGTCGATAAAAAAGGTGGACTTCTAGGTGCGACGATGGTTGGCTCACACGCAAGCGAGCAGATCGGTCAATACGTGGTCGCAATGAACCGCAATCTTAAGATGAAAGATTTGGCGGACGGCATGCTTCCATACCCGACATATGCTACCGCCACAAAAATCGCCGCAATGGATTACAGGGTCGAAGAAATCCTAGCCAGTAAGCATATTAGGAGAGCTATAAAGGCTGCTAAATTCCTTCGTCGATAATCTACTTGACCACTGGTTAGAACCGGTCTATACTTGACACCAGTTGAGCCATTGTAGGCTCTTTTTTAATTCAAGAGGTAACAATGGGCAAGGTAACAACATATTTAAAAGGTTCAGTCGCTGAGATCAGAAAAGTCACTTGGCCTACTCGTAGAGAGGCAGCAAAATTAACTTTTGCAGTTATTGTCTTCTCGTTGGCGTTTTCGCTACTGACAAGCTTGACTGACTTTGGTATCAATCAGTTATTTGAACGTGTAATAATAGGGAGCTAATGTTAAATGAGTGCAAATAAATCACAGAAACTTTGGTATGCCATCCATACCTACAGTGGTTACGAGGAAAAGGTAGCTGAAAGCATCAAGCAACGTATCGAAAGCCTTGATATGGCTGATAAGATTTTCGATTGCTTAGTGCCAAAAGAAAAGCAGATCGAAATCAAAAACGGCAAACGTAAAGTCGTCGAAAAACGAATATTCCAAGGCTACGTACTGGTCCAGATGGAGATGAGCGATGATGCTTGGTATAACATCCGGAATACACCGAACGTAACTGGCTTTGTCGGTAGCGGCAACGAACCAACACCTGTTTCAGAGGCAGAAATGGACAAAATCAAGAAACGAATGGGTGTTAAAGACCCAACTCATAATATTGATTTTGCAGTTGGCGAAGTTGTTAATATTATTGACGGTCCATTTAAAGGCTTCGATGGAGCGATCAGTGAAATCGATGAGCAAAAAGGTAAAATTAAAGTTCTTGTTAATATGTTCGGGCGCGAAACTCCAGTTGAGCTTGACGGATTGCAAGTAAAGAAGGTTTAATATATATATGGCTAAGAAAGAAAAGAAAATCACAGGTAACGTTAAATTTAGAGTTCCAGC
>JAGPDM010000042.1 GCA_018057585.1 Candidatus Saccharimonadota bacterium | reverse complement strand
AAAAAATATGAGTTGTGGGGATCCAGCCTACCGAAGTAGATATTGCTGCTGGATCCCCCAACGTCATGGTGTGCCAAACCAAAATGGATTGTTAGTCCCTTTTAGCTTAAGCTACCTCCTTGTTGGCGACCCTTGTGGTCTTGGATGGTGAACTTCACCGGTGCTGTTCGCTCAGCTGGTGAAGTGCGCAGCGGCGTCGCGGGTGCTGTGAATGGCGAACCGAAGTCCAGCCGGGGGTGAACGCATAGCGTCCTCCTTGTTTTGGCGGTTGAATATGGACACATCCTTGCTTGGCTCCCCATTCCCATGAACAACAAACCGAGGCGGAATACAAATCTCGCTCGTCATGTGAATGTACCCATGAACCGAAGTCCATGAATGATGGCTGGTTAGGCACATCTAACGTAGCTACAGGAATCTCCTGGCTTGACTTTTACCTTAAGTCAACTTTACAGCTTTGTTACTTAGAGAATATACTATACTATTTTTTTTGCCAAGCATAAGCGAGGCTTTTGGCACTCTTGCATTGAGAGTGCTAAGGAGGTATTATTAATGTTGTAGACTAAGAGGGTAGATATGCCACCATTATTTGATTTTTCACCATTAGCGAATAAGCTAACCGACAACGCCAAAGACAGCCTGAACCGAGCTGATAAAATCGCGCGTCGAATGGGTGCGCAGTACATTGGGACTGAGCACTTGTTGCTTGGCATGCTCCAACAAGAAAGTTCGATCGGTGCAAAGCTACTAACTAATAGCGGTATTTCTATCGACCGAGCAAAAATTGCTCTAGACTTAACACCGAAAACTCTATTAAAAGACACTATTGGTAAGGGCTTAAGCGAGACCGCTAAATTGACCCTGCAGATGGGCTTAGAGATCGCTCGGGAGTTCCAGCAGGATGTCTGTGGTACAGAACATATCCTTGCTAGCATCCTCGCGCAGAAGAATTCTAGGGCCATGACCTTGCTTAAAGACATGAAAGTGGACATGAATAGCCTCCACGGCGAAATAGAGAATTACCTTAATTCGCAGCAATTCGATGAAAGCAGTAAATCATCAGATAAATCGACCAAGAAGAAAAAGGCCAAACGAACAGCCCTAGATTTCTTTGGCGACGATTTAACTGCTGCCGCCAGCGAAAATAAGCTTGATCCGCTAATCGGACGTGAAGATCAGTTAACAAGAATGATAACCATACTTGCACGCCGTAATAAAAATAATCCAGTACTGATCGGCGAGCCAGGAGTTGGTAAAACTGCCATCGTCGAAGGACTAGCCCAGCGGATCGCTAAAGAAGAAGTTCCAGACAATCTACTAGGTAAGCGCATAATCTCACTAGACCTGGCTGGTATGGTGGCTGGTACTAAATACCGTGGCGAATTTGAAGAACGATTGAAGCGGGTCATGAAAGAGATATCCCAGAGTAGCGACATAATTTTATTTATAGACGAAATACACTTGCTTGTCGGCACCGGCTCGGCCGAAGGTAGTATGGATGCAGCCAACATGCTTAAACCAGCTCTTGCCCGTGGTGACCTCAGAGTTATTGGTGCCACGACTACTGATGAATATCGTGAGTACATTGAAGAAGATGGAGCCTTAGAGCGTAGATTCCAGTCGATCAACGTGCCAGAAGCTAGTGTAGAAGAGACCGTACAGATATTAACTGGACTCAAAAGCCGTTACGAAGAATTCCACGGTGTGGCAATTAATGATGAGGTTGTAAAAGAAACCGTTAAATTCTCTAAGCGATATATGCACGAACGCTTCTTCCCCGACAAAGCAATTGACCTGATTGATGAATCAGCAGCTCATATCCGCGTCCAGCGAGGTAGCATTCCTAAAGAACAACGCAAACTAAAGGATAATATCAAACAGCTGACAGAACGTATGGAAAAAGCGGTTGATGACGAAGATTACGAAAGAGCCGCATTGTATAAAACACGACTCGCCCAGCTTAACGAAAAATTAGAAAAGCTAAGAGCTGAGTATAACCGCAAGCACAAGCTAGCATTAACTGTTGATGATGTCGCAGAGGCAGTTTCGATCATGTCTGGCGTGCCGATGACTAAGGTCGTTAAGGCCGAGGCTAAATACCTTATAAATCTAGAAAAGCACCTGAGCAAGCATATTATCGGCCAGCAGGAAGCGATCACTCAGGTCAGCAAATCAATTCGTCGTAATCGAAGCGGTGTTTCTGATGGCAACCGACCAATCGGTAGCTTTATCTTCCTTGGCCCAAGCGGTGTTGGTAAGACTGAGTTGGCTCGAGTCCTAGCCAAAGAATTTTACGATAGTGAAAAGAGCATGATTAAGCTCGATATGAGTGAATTTAGCGAAAAACACACAGTTTCTAGACTTGTCGGTGCGCCAGCTGGTTACGTCGGCTTTGAAGACGGCGGGCAACTAACAGATAAGATCCGTCGCCAGCCGTACTCGCTTGTACTATTCGATGAGATCGAGAAAGCTCACCCTGAAGTCTTTAATATGCTCTTACAAATCCTAGAAGATGGGGTCTTAACTGACGCTAGAGGTCGCAGTGTTTCGTTTGCAAATACGATAATAATTATGACTAGCAACATCGGGGCCGATGTCCTACAGAAAGAAGCTTCGCTAGGCTTTGCCGTTAGCTCGAAGGACCAAAAGAAAGAACTAAGGAATCTCCATGACAAAACAACCGCTAAGGTTCTCGATCGGCTTAAGAAATCAATGCGACCGGAACTACTTAACAGGATCGATAAAACTATCGTTTTTAGTGCCCTGACAACTGCTGAAGCCCACAAAGTCTTAGATCTACAGCTAGAGGAACTGCGGACTCGGATGCACGAACATAGGCTGGGGCTCAAGGTAAGTTCTACTGCTAAAAAATTCTTGATTAATAAAGGTTATGATGCCGATCAGGGCGTCAGGCCCCTTAGACGTATTATCCAAGACGAACTAGAGGATGCGATTGCTCATGGACTGCTAAATAACGATTATGAGCAAGGCGACGTAATCAGTGTTGGCACAAATAAAGCTGGACTGAATTACAAAGTTACTTCAGAATAGTAAGCATATGCAACAAGCAAGGCGAAAAACATCTGTTCTAAGAATAGTCAGCAGATTGCTGTTGTTGTTTATAGTTCCGGTAATAATTATCGGTACTGTCGCGGCTGTTGCCGGTAAGAATTACTACGACCTATACGACTGGTATAAATTGCGCGACTATACGCCATCAGTAGAGGTGACTAAGTTGGCTGACGATTCTTACATGACCGATAGTGCCAGAAAGGTCTTCTATGTACATGATCCGAAGATCAATGATAAAGTTGAATTTAATCAAAATTGTCCTTTTGCTGAAAGGACCTTCGTGCTTGGATGTTACACAGGCGCGAATATCTACCTGCTAGATGTCAAAGAAGAAAGACTAGCAAGCGTTGAGACGGTTACTGCCGCACATGAAATGTTACATGCTACATACTCACGACTACCAATTAAAGAGCGAGAGAATGTCGATCGATTGTTGAGTGAGGCTTTCGCTAGGCAAACCGACAAACGCTTAATTGACCTGGTTGCGGAATATCGTAAACATGATCCAGGCTCTGTTCCGAACGAGCTACATTCAATTCTCGGTACAGAAGTAGCCAGCTTGAGCCCTGAGCTTGAAGAATACTACGATCAATATTTCACTAATCGTAAAGAGCTAGTTGCTCAGTACAAGGGCTACGAAGATGTGTTTGCTGGACTTGAAAAGAGGATAGAGGTTCTACAGGCTGAAATAAATAGTTCAAGTGCGAGGATAAAACAGTTAGAAGTAGACATAAAATCCACGAGAGAAAAGATTAGTGCCGTTAATTCGCGGCTGGATCAATTCGATGCCTCGGGCGATGTCTCCTCTTACAACGCACTGGTGCCTGAGCAGAACCGTTTAGTAAATGATCATAACACTGAGTTTAGAAGCTACGAGGCATTGATTAACACGCACAATAATAACGTCAAAAAAATCAATGAGATCGTAATTCAAAAGAACTCACTAGTTAATTCAATAGATTCGAAGTTTGAAGCGATTTAGTAGTTGTAATTAAACTTTATTTTTTCTTATGCCGATAAGACCGATAATGGCGATAATAGTACCGGGTAAGATGGTCATAACGCTAGCTACTCCAAAAATGAACAAAGATATATTAGCTGTTTTTTCCATAGAGTTAGTAATCTCAACATAATTGCTAGCAAATCTTAGCCCAGTGAACAGCAGCATTGAAATAGCGATCAGCGCAATTGGGACTAGAAAGCCGTACTTAATCATATCTTTGTAGCCGTCTTCGTTCACTTTTTTCCACCTCTATCTATATAGCTAAACTATACACTCAAAACGACAGGAAAAGAAAGTTAAGCATAAGATAGCTTGTTGTCGTTAGACATGTGCTACTGACTGTGAAGAAGGAACAAGGAGGGCTTGGATTTCTTTATGTTCTGGATATGGTTTTTGGCGGCACGCTGGAAGACTATAAAAAGGATCAAGGTTAGTAGGAAAAGACTGGCTAGCCCTCTTGGTCCGTAATTGTGTTTATGGCGATTATTATTATCCATTTTACAATTATCCAGGCGACTAAAGTATAATAGACGCATGGCGAAAGCAAAAATTAATTATGTCTGTAATTCCTGTGGTGAGAGCTTTGCTAAGTGGTCGGGCAAGTGTGACAACTGCCAGCAATGGAATACTCTAGTAGAATTCAAGGAAGCCAAGATTCGCGGTAAAGCCGCAGGTGGCGAGAAGCTGAAGCCACAAAAGCTCAAAGACGTGTCGTTTCCAAGCACAAGTGATAGGTATAAGACTGGCATCGCTCCAGCTGATGAGGTTCTAGGTGGCGGTATTGTGCCAGCTAGTGTAGTTTTGCTCGCTGGGGAGCCTGGGATTGGCAAATCAACTATACTCTTACAGATGGCAGCAGCGCTGGCTAAGAACTACCGAGTTTTATATGTCAGTGGTGAGGAATCGGTTAATCAGATAAAGCTTAGAGCCGACAGGCTAGGTGTAGGTAACGAAGATCTTGAGCTAGCCGCCAGCACTAGTGCTAACGACATCAGTTCAACCATGGCCTCAAACGAGTATGATTTAGTTATAGTAGATTCGATCCAAACAGTCAGCGTTGATGAAATCGATAGCAATGCTGGTAGCGTCAGCCAAATCACTAATTGTTCCCAGCTGCTTCAGGCGACGGCTAAGAAGGTCGGTACAGCTCTTATGATGATTGGACATGTCACTAAAGAAGGCTCAATTGCCGGCCCAAAAATACTCGAGCATTTGGTTGACGTTGTTTTATACCTGGAGGGTGACCGCTACGGTGGATTCAAGGTTCTTCGCGGTGTTAAAAACAGGTTTGGTTCGACAAACGAAGTTGGCCTGTTCGAGATGGCTAATGAGGGCATGGTGGCTGTTGATAACCCGTCTGCTGCACTTTTAGCCGAAAGACAGACAAGTGACGGCTCGGTAGTGCTTGCGACGATAGAGGGCACCAGAGCGATATTGGTCGAGGTTCAAGCGTTGGTCAGTAAGAGTTCTTTTGGCTATCCGAAACGTACAGCAGTCGGGATTGATCCAAATCGTTTAAATCTACTGATCGCTGTTTTAAACCAACGGACTAAGCTGAATCTGAGCGAGCACGATGTTTATGTTAATATTGTCGGCGGCATCAAGATAACCGAACCGGCCGCTGACCTAGCAGTATGTATGGCGATAGCCAGTGCTGCTAAAGGTATGCAGCTGAAGTCTGACGCGGTTGTTTTCGGCGAAGTCGGGCTTAGTGGTGAAGTTCGTCGCGTTAATAATATCGATAAGCGAATTTCTGAGGCCAAGAAGCTTGGTTTTAAGAATGCGATTGCGCCAAAGGGCAGCGATGATAAGTTTGTTATCGAGGTGGCCACTTTGCGAGATGGACTAAATCAGTTCTTGTCTAAATAAAATACTAAATGGAGAGTTTATGATTGAATTATTTTTAAGCGTGATTATAGTCCTAGTTGTCATTAATATTTTACTAAATCTCAGAAACCAAAAGCCATTTGCAGAGGCAAATTCTAACGATAGGACGGAAGTACTTGTCGATACCTGCGCACTTATCGACGGGCGGATTATCGAGCTAGTTAAGACTGGTTTCCTGCAACAGACATTGGTTGTTCCCCAATTTGTTATCGCTGAGCTACAAGGTTTAGCCGATGGCAAAGATAATCTCAAGCGTCAACGTGCTAGGGCAGGTCTCGACATGGTCAAAGAGCTACAGAAGCAGGACAAGACCGTCATTAAAATTGTTCACGATAAAGTCAGTTCTCAGGCAGAAGTTGATGACAAGCTGATCGAGATGGCTAAGGTCAGGAGTGCTAGCCTTTATACGACGGATTATAACCTGTCTAAGGTTGCAGATATTGAAGGTGTTTCTATTCTAAACGTCAATGAACTTTCAAAACTACTAAAGCCTGTTTATTTGCCTGGCGAAACTGCCGAGGTTAAGATTATCGAAAAAGGCCAGTCGAAAGGTCAAGGCGTTGGCTACTTAGACGATGGAACTATGATTGTAGTCGATAATGCAGCTACAAAATTAAATCAGATACTAGCAGTTAA
>JAGPDM010000010.1 GCA_018057585.1 Candidatus Saccharimonadota bacterium | reverse complement strand
TTCATTCTTAAAAACTGCAGAGCCTACTACACTCCTGGGCGATTTTTGCTTACTAAAAATTATGACTCACCTTGGACTATGGATATGGACGAGTGGAAAATAAAGAAGGATAAAGACTATAGCTTGCTAGAGCAGAGAATACATAGCGAGGTACCTAAACTCCATGGTAAGGTAATTATTCTTATGCACGACCATGAACGAACTCATGATTATTTCGCAAGAATAATATGCAAGCTAGAAGAATGCGGCGTAAGATTTATGGATATTTAATCTTAGTCGCCGCATCTTGCTTTAGTAATTTCTGTTATAAAAAACTGCCCTGTCGCTGTTAACGACTACGCCACTGTCCGCCCCTTTTACAGGTTTTTTTATTGAGCCAGTGACCGTACTGGTATGCGTCTGAATCAACGACTCTTATCCAATCTCCCCATGCCATATTTATCTCCTATCTGTTTATTATTTATATCACAAGCATATTGTAACAAATATATTTCCTAATCAAAAATATTTACTATAGAATAGACAAATGACAAATAAAAAAAGAAAGCCACCAACGCTGGCTCAGTTTCTAATTAGTTTCTCCATCTATCATGGACACTTAGTGTTCATGTTTATTTATTTCTTCAGTGGATTTTTTGCCCCTCTTCCCTGGATTCTTGTCATTTATTTAGCTACTGAAACACTTGTTAAGATGAATGATGACAGATGCCCGGTAACCTCTGCTCAGGAAAAAGTAGACAGTGAATGGGAAGCAGGTGAGTACTTTCTATCACACTTAGCAAAGAAACATTTTAATTATACGATGTCAGAAAAACAGCAGTACTTAGCTGCTTTCATGATCAACGTTTTTCCACTATATATCGCTCTGTTGAAGCTAGCTATTCTGTATTTTATTTAAAATCCAGTACTTGAATACTCTATTAATCGAGCGAGGTCAGATAGCTGTAAGCACCGTTAATCAGATCGATATATGAGTCAGCTGGATTATATATAAAAGCTATAGAGGAGACTAGACTTCTGTTGCCTGTGTTTCCAGACTTGTAGCTTTTGTATTGTTTTAAGACTATGCCTTGAGCTGCTAAGATGCTTTCAGTGTTTGATAAGTATTTTTTACTGCTTACTTGCATGATACCAGTAGTGGTTATTTTCCCAGTGAAGAAAAGCATTCTTTCAAATGATCTAAATACTCCAGGCCTGTTTATCTGTTCAATCGTCATTATGGTAAAAAATATATCCACAAGCTCTGGTACCGCCATAATTTCTACTCTTATTAAGCTTTGATATTTTTTTCTATATTTCTTATAAAGACTTGAAGCTAGAGCATTTTGGTAATAAAACTCATGTCCATAATTAAGGAGTGTTAGCCAGAAGACGCAAGCAAATAATAGAATCCAAACACCAGCGTAAAATTTGATGTTTATTCCTAGGCTAGATTGATTTATTGCATGGACGGTTGCAGATGCTAAGATAAGTGCGCTTATATTGTAGAAAAACCATCTGAATGTCAGCACTAAACGGAGTCTACCAATCACCATCATGAATGCACTGCCCATTACATACATGCTAATACTAAGTATCCATAGTTGAGATATGTCAATCTTAAGATTGACATATTCTGATACAAGAAAGGTCAATAAAATCAACAAGCTGGGTGAAAGAACTATGGTTAATGGGTTGTAGCCAGAGAAGAGTGCCCTTGATAGGTTGGTAATTGATCTCGAATCCAATATAAAATTATAAATAATTACCTGTATTAGAAAATGAACACAAGTCAAAGTTAGTATGATCGTGATAGGTGATGCTAATACTTCATTCACTGGTACAATCATAAAATTCTATGATTAATCTCGGTGAACCTGCAGATATCTAGAGTAGGCATCTAGCCCACCATAAATTTTGACATCTAGTACTTTGTTATTCTCTATTACGAATACTTTATCCATCTGGCTGAGTAATGAGTGTTTGTGTGTCACCATAAGCACTGTCTTGTCCTTCATCAGCTTATTTATGGCCTCTAAGACTTTGTTCTCACTATGTACGTCCTGTGCTGAGGTGGGCTCATCAAGAACCAGAACAGGAGCGTTCTTGAATATTGCTCTTGCGATAGCTAATCTCTGTTTTTGACCACCACTTAGATTTGAGCCATTGCCATTTATAAATTCTTCGTACTGTTTAGGGAGTTTTTCGATGAAATCGTCAGCATATGCTGCTTTTGCAGACGAAGAAACTTTTAATTGGCTGAACTTAGCTTCGGGGCTATTAAATGCAATGTTTTCAGAAACTGTACCAGAGAATAGCTTCGGCTGCTGTTCTACAACGGCAATGTGCTCTCTTAGGCTTTTCAGGCCGACTTCACCATATTCTTTATTATCGATAAATATTTCACCCGCCACCGGCACTGAAAACCTTAATAACAGTGATAGTAGGGTGCTCTTGCCCGAACCGCTTGGGCCAAGGAACCCGATTTTTTCACCAGGTTCAATCGTGAAAGAGACATTTTTCAGTATGTTGAGTTCCCCATAATTAAAGTCGACACCGCGGAATTCAATCTTTCCTTTAACTTCTCCGAGCTCGAGTCCGCCCGATGTTTTCTCTAGATCCTTAGTGTCATCAATTACTTGGAATATCCTTTTGACGCTAGCCATATCTTGTCTGACATTGCCTATAGCACCGGCTATCTCCTCCAATGGATCAAATAAATAGCCGGAGTATGTGATGAATATTAGGAGACTTCCAAATGTTGTTAGGCCATCCAGCACTTGGATACCGCCAAAGATAACTATGGCAATTATCGCTCCAACAACGAACAGACTACTAAGTAGTCCAAACATGCCGATCATGACTGTATATTTCAATCGTTTATTAAGTTCAATGAATAGCACTTTTACTAAAGTCTCCGTCTGATAATCCTGGCGATTAAACATCTGCACGACGTCGACGTTCATAATAGATTCTTGAGTTAGAGTGTAGATGCGGCTAGATATTTCGGATAATTCTTTAGCACTTTGTTCAATCTTGTTTCCGAAGTAAAGCATAGACAAACCCATGAACGGTACAACAGATACGCTGATTAAGGTTAGCTTCCAGTCAATGAGTATAAGGATGAACAATACTCCAAAAAGCGTCAGGAATGATTCAAATATTGAGACCATATCAACTAGGATAAGATTTGATATTGCACTCGACTCTTGATTTTGTCTGTAGACATAATCCCCGGCGTCTAATCGCTTTGGAGAGTTCATCGGCATCTTTAATATGTTAAAAAACAATTGTTTCTTAACATTTATATTCATTCTAAATCCGAATTTAGCGCCAATGTAGCTACCGATTAAAGACAGGGCACTTTGCATCACGTAGATTGCTATGTATATACCGGCAACGATATATAGCAAAACTGCCGTCTGTGAAAAGGGCGCAAGTGGCCCAGGCGCTGGCACATTACCGAAAACTGAATCTGACAGTAGTTTTAGTGGCCATGGAACTAAAAGGCCTACACCAACGCTCGCAAAAGACACAACTAATAGAGCAGCTATCCTCCACCAAGAGTCTTTTATATAGCTTTTTATCCATTTATTTAACCGTTGCTTATCGACAGCAACATTGTTTATTTGCGGTTGTTCCATTGACATTAATTTAAGCATAATTACTATAGTTAAGGAAGCTATATTTCATGAAGAAATATTAAGCCTAGCGTACAAGAGGCGGATCCTTGGATATAAAAGAGCAGTAAAGTTGACTGCTAATTGTTTCGACATATTTGATCTCTTGGCGAATTCTCAAAACTGCCCAATATTCACTTGCTATAACCTGCGTCTGTTATTCCCTTGTGCTAACTTTTTGCAAATTGCTATTTGCAGGATTCTTGCATATGCCGACGAGCCACTATTATCTTGGTACCCCATAGATCTACCTCTTCCCTCTATAAGTTAGTATAATTACATTATAATACTAGCATAATATCTGTCGCTGTTCTGGCTTGGAGGACTAAATAATCAATCTTAATACAGGTCGTCTAAGTACTTTTTTCGTTTTTTATAAATATAATTTGCTGGTAATGGTGCATCGGAAATATTAAATCAATGCCGATCAGACAAAATGAAATAAACAGACATTGCAGCTAATGATGATACAGTAGAAAGATGAGAAAAATACTTGCAAAACTGCTTTACTGGTTCCACGTTATATTTATGATGTCATTTTTATTTAGTGGCTTTTTCCTGCCATTAACGTGGGTAGTCCTGATTTATCTGCTGATCGAGCTTTCACTAAATTACTATAAAGCCTGTCCTTTTACGATTATTCAAGAACGTATAGACGAGAGCTGGGAAGAAGACGCAGAGTTCATTCCACATTTTTTTGCCAAGTATTTTCGATATGACTTATCCAAAAAACAGTACACTTGGTTTAGCTATTTTATGATGACGGCACCTGTTTACGTTGCTGTTCTGCGAGTCCTTCTGTAGAGCTAACCATTTATTGTCCTGTGATTGTAAATTTGTGTTATTTGATTAGGTGTTAATACTTAGTTTTCAGGGAGATAGTCTTGTGTCATTAGTAAATCAAAATTGTTTATATTAGAATTGTGATCATGAATTGGTCAAGAACAGCGATCTGCATATTAGACGAATCTGGTGAATCTAAATTATCACTACTGGCTGGTGAGAAAATTGAGGCTGCAAGTACAATCAAGCTAGCAATAGCAAGAAAGGCTTTTGATGATGCTCTGTCGCAAGGAATTAAGCCTAATTCTGTCAACCTAAGTATATTGGATAAGCATTTGTCTTTAGGTTCAGGAATTTTAAATTGGCAAAAGAAAAGAAAGTTAAGCTTAGAAAAGCTAATTGCATATATGCTTAAGTATAGTGATTGTGTGGCCACCAACGTACTCGTTGAGTATGTCGGTGGTAAAGATGTCCTTAATGAATGGCTCTCAGGCAAAGGCTACTTAAATACCAGGCTCCTTGTCGACAGGTTATATCCAATTGAAGCACCAACCCAAGATAGGATTTCCATTACGACCGCGAGCGAGCTTGCCCTTATTGCACGTGATGTATTATCTGATAAAAATACAAATAAATCATATAGTCTGATAACAAAATATTTAAGACGTAATAAGACATCTTGGCTATACGAACATAAAGAACAAAATAAGGATCTAAGCTTAACGTTCAAGACTGGATCAATAATATATAAAAAAGCAGGCCAGCTAAACTATATAAACGCTGTTGGATCAGCAGGCTTAAACGGCAATAAGGTGTTTTTCTCGATGCTTTCAGAATATGTCTTTGATGAAAATTTTACCAATCAAGATCAAGCTGATCATAAAGACAAATTAGCAAACAGATTAATACGTGAAATAAGAAATTATATCGATGTAATTAAGTAAAAGCATATATTAATCAAATAATTAATAATCCAAGACTGTACTGGTTTGGCCGCTGTTCATGCTTGGGAACTAAGAATAGACCTAGTCATTGTATTCAAAGTATGATTGTGCTATAGTTATTAGATTGTTTTTATTGAATCTTGAGTTATTTGTTAATACGTACTTATGATTTGTGAAGACAAACCAAAGTACTAATTAAACAAATAAGGAATATATGTACAACAACTCAACTCCACGTCAATCACGTGGCAAGTCTTTCGGTGGAAGCCGAAGTAATAGCAGCAGAAGCCAGTATGGCGGTGGTCGAAACCGTGGTCGTAATAACTCCTCAAAGGGTAGGTCTCAAAATATCGATCCAAAGAGGTTTATAAAAGCGGCTAGCCCCGTTGAAAAAACCAGCTATACACCAGTAAATAGCTTCGAGGATTTCGAAGTCGATAATCTACTTAAGCGCAACTTAGTTGCAAAAAGATATGATAAACCGACTCAAATTCAAGATCAATCAGTACCAATCGCCCTAAAAGGTGGTGATATCATCGGTATTGCTAATACCGGAACCGGCAAAACTGTGGCCTTTTTACTGCCACTGCTTAATAAGCTGCTTAACAATCGTGGTGAGAAAGCATTGATCATTGCGCCAACAAGGGAGCTAGCATTGCAGATTCAGGAAGAGGCACGATGGCTTGCCCGTGGTGGACGTCTTTACGACGTACTAATCATCGGTGGCGCACCAATGGGTAGGCAGTTGCGTGATCTACAGCGAAAGCCAGAAATTATCGTCGGAACCCCAGGAAGAATCAAAGATCACCTTGAACGAGGTACGATTAGACTAGAAGACGTAACTACTGTTGTTCTTGATGAGGTAGATCGAATGCTTGATATGGGCTTCATTAACGATATTCGTAATATCTTGCAACAGCTACCAAAAGAACGACAATCCCTGTTTTTCTCAGCAACGATGAGTCGAACAATCGAACAGCTCATTCAGTCGTTCACTAAATCGCCAGAAACAATCATGGCACGCACAGCCGAAACCAGTGATAACGTCGAACAGTCAGTCATGCATTACGATAGCCCGTTAAATAAAATGGATAAATTACATGATCTTTTAGTAACAGATAAAGTTGCTAAAACACTGATATTTAGTGAGACTAAGCGTTCAGTAGAAAAACTAAGTAATGAGCTGAGCTCACGTGGCTTTAAGTCTGATGCTATGCACGGTGATAAATCACAGAATCAACGTCAACGAGCACTAAAGAAATTCCGTGATAATCACGTTGAGATCTTAGTAGCGACTGATGTCGCCGCTAGGGGAATCGATGTTGATGGTGTGACTCACGTCATCAACTACGACATTCCACAGACTTATGATGACTACACTCACCGCATTGGCCGAACAGGTCGTGGCGACAATCCAGGTAACGCAGTTACATTCGTCCAAAAGCGACAACAACGTTAAGTCAGTAATCCTTTCTTTTGCAAAGAAACAAAACGAATGACGCTTGGGCAGCCAAGCGTCGCAAGCTGCTGGCCTATCGTCGTTCTTGATGAAGTCATTGTCATTAAAACAATCATTTTAACAACTCCTTTCAGTCGGCCCGATGGGCAAGATAAAATGTAGCTCAATTGTTTAAATGACATTCCTTCTTCAGGAAGCTCCTCTTCATGCCCAGACAAAAGAAAACTAACGCATTCCCTCTGGTAGAATACGACATAAATATTGCGCCGAGCGGACTGTTCGAGTTAACCCCCCTATCTACCATCTTCTCTTCCGTCATTCCGCACTTGATGCGGAATCCAGACACATAAGGCATTGTTGGCCCGCCTGTAAACGATCGTGAGTCTTTTTAGCTAGATATCACGCTATGCCGCATCGGCTTTAACTGATGAGAATAACAATTAATTATCCTTGCGTGATGAGACCCAGTCTTTAGACCGACTAAAAGGAATTCCGCAAGAACCAAAGATTGTTAATTGTTATTCTCAATCACCGTTAAAACGCAGTGGCTGGTTTTAAAATATCTTTTGACAGCAAAAGGTATCACTAGAGTTGTTTGGAAGAACATTGAGTTTGAGCCACTGTCAGCGAAACTAGCTATTGATTTATTTCTTTTTGCGATTTGAGCGATTTAACTCGCGTTTCCTAAGACGTAGTGAGCTTGGAGTGACTTCCAAAAGCTCGTCGTCTTCGATGAAATCAATTGCTTGTTCTAGGCTTAGGATGGTGGCTGGCGTGAGTTTGACGGTGCCGTCGCTACCGCTGGCGCGCATGTTAGTAAGGTGCTTTTCTTTAACGATATTAATATCCATGTCGTCATTACGAGTATTTAACCCAACAATCTGACCGGTGTAAACCTTTTGACCTGCCGGTATAAACAGAGTGCCTCGCGCTTCAGCTGTCTGGAGAGAGTAGGGCGTAGCGGTGCCATTCTCCCAGGCAATTAGAACGCCATTTCTTTGCTGCTCTAAGTTAGCGCCTAGTGGTTGGTAGCCACTCATTAGACTATTTAATACTACTGTGCCTTTAGTCTCGGTAACAAGAATTGTTCGAATTCCAAGCAATGCTCGGGTGGGCATTTCGTAGACTAGTTTAGTGGTCGTATCGTCTAGTGGAAGTTGTTCGATTAACTGAGCTTTGCGTTTGCCGAATTCCGATTGTACAGCTCCACTAAACTCGTTTGGTACTTCAACTGTGATTTCTTCAGTCGGTTCCATTTTCTGACCGTCTTTTTCTATGACCACAACCTTAGGGCTGCCGACTTCTAGCTCGAAGCCTTCGCGGCGCATTGTTTCTATTAGCACACTTAAGTGCAGCTCGCCGCGCCCCTTAATCGTAAAGCCAATTCCATCAGGTTCTACGACTAGGCCAATGTTGGTCTCAAGTTCTTTTTGTAAACGATCACCAATTTGTCTGGATGTCGTAAGCTTGCCCTCGGTACCTTTAAGAGGGGAGGTGTTGGGTCCAAGATACATGCTCAAAGTCGGCGGTTCCAGAGTTATTTCTGGTAGCGCATCTGGATGCTCTGGGCTAGTTAGGGTCTGAGATATTTTGACATCAGAAATGCCAGTTACAGCGATGATTTCGCCAGCTTCAGCGGTGTCCACTTCGGTCCTGTTTAGGCCTTCATGGATGAATAGTTTGTCGATTTTGCCTTTTCTGGGCTGGTTTTTAGAATCAACAATTGTAATTTCTTGGTTCTTTCTGGCTGCCCCACGCTGAATGCGACCAATGGCATATTTACCTAAGAAGCTATCCCAATCAAGTGCAGTCACTAAAACCTGTAGGCCTTCACCGTCATCAGTCTTCGGGGCCGGTATATCACTTAATATAGCTTTAAATACTGGCTCAAAATCAGCTTCTCCGTCAGGATCATCCGGTGGAGTTACCCATGATTTGCCATCACGACCTATCGCATAAATCGTAGAGAAGTGTAGCTGGTCTTCGTCTGTAGCTAGCTCTAAGAAAAGATCTGAAACTTGGTCTTCAACTTTATCGATGTCAGCGCCTGGTTTATCAATTTTATTAATAACTACAATTGGCTTTAATCCAGCTGCAAAAGCTTTTTTTAGTACAAACTTGGTTTGAGGCATCGGACCTTCTTGTGAATCAACCACCAGAATACAGCCATCGGCCATATTTAGCGTTCGTTCAACCTCACCACCGAAGTCGGCATGTCCTGGAGTGTCGATGATGTTTATCTTGTGATCCTGATACTTAACAGCGGTGATTTTGGCAGTAATTGTAATTCCACGCTCTTTTTCTTGGTCGCCGGAATCCATTATCAGATCTTGATTCATTTCGTTCTGGTGGTCAGAAAAAGTCTGAGTTTGCTTGAGCAGTCCGTCAACAAGAGTTGTCTTACCGTGGTCGACGTGCGCCACTATTGCTATATTTCGAATATTATCTTTAGACATGATCTGCAATTGTACAAGATTTTTAGACCAATTGCTAGTCTTTTAGATTTGTAATTCAAGTCTAAGATTTAAAATTATTTTCTTTATATTTTTGGTTGTTTAATCTATCTTATGCTACGAATTTATATTATTGTAAGTGTCAAATCTAAAAAATGGTAAATCTTGACAGGCAAGTGTGTTTCACTTGTGTTTAAAATGCACATTTAAAAATTAGTAGAAAGGATATAAAAATGTCTTCGAAGAAAAGCTCAAGAGCAAGTAGAGCGGTTTCTAGTGGTGTTTCTAGCGCCGGAAGGTCAATAAGCAGGGCTACTTTTCAAAATAAGATGAGTTGGTGCAGAGGACGACACAGGTGGTAAAAGATACCACCTGTTTAGATTTATGACTAAATTTCCATTAACAATATATAAAATATTGTTTAAAGTAGTTTTATAGTTGGAATGACCAATTCAAGATTATTAAAAATGCCGAGGACTACTAAGCCTTCGGCATTTTTAATTCGGCTTACAGGATAGATTTTAGAAGTGCAATACAGACTGGGAAGACTAGAATCGCAAAGCTTATATAACCATGCTGACTTTCTGTGATCCTGTGTTTGAAGAAGCGCTCTATTAATTGAGGTATAAAATACTGATCGGCAACCTCTGGGTTTACAACTTGTTGGAGTCTAGTAAGACTACAGCCATTGAATACATAGATTTGGGCTTCGAGAACGATATAAAACAAAACTACTAAACGTAGATCTAGGAAAAATCCACTAAAGAAGAAGGCTGTCATCAGAAAAAAATGAAACCAGTAAACGGTTGAGTACCAGAGTTTATTAAATTTGTTGCTTTCTCTTTTCATGCTGTAATAAAGATATGTAAATAAAAACAAGATAGCAAGAGCGAAAGTTCTATTTTCTGGGCAACCTCCGCTAGGCGAAATACTAAAAATGGCTCGAAATAAAAATAGCCCCGCATATGCGGGACTATTAAATAAAACTTATGTGTTAATTAGTTAAATATAACACCGTTGTTATTGTTCTCTGTGTAAGTACTGTCTTTGATTGTTATATCAAGATTGTTGCTTAAGTCCAGAACGTTTGTACTTTGATCAGTGTAGCTATTGCCGACAATGCTGTCTTTAATCGTTACGCTTTCGTCCTTATTGTTGCTGTTGTTCCCGTTGTTACGAATATCAATGTCAGTGTTATCCGAGTTCATTTTATTTTTATTGAACGATCCAAGAGCATTGCCATTGAAAGAGCCTAGTGCGTTACCGTTGTTATTGTTTTTGTTGAAACTATCCTTGTAGTTGTAGCGATTAATTCGTGTAATGTTCGTGACATCGTTTGAATCTGTCTGTGTAATTACAGAGCTATTGCTTTGTGGACTAGTTGCAGTAGCTGAACGGCCAGCGAGGCTTGTTCCAGTCTTGTCACTATCGTTTGAGCTTACGCCATTTGACTGTTGATCATTACAGCCATAAACAACCTGTGGTTGCTGTGTGTTCTGCTGATTCACAGTAGCTTCGTTCTGTGCTCGCACAATTGAGCTGGTCGAAAGCGTAACCATAGCAAAAAGCAGGCCGATTACAGCTGCAGTACCAATAAGTAACTGAGCCGGTTTAACTGATATTTGTAACTGAATCGCTTGGGCTTGATTAGCCATAGTAATTCTCCTCCTTGATTATTTAATTAAACCCCACTCTTGTTCGTAGGATGATAATACAATAATATTGTAATTTCGAAAACTAGATTATAAACATAAGCAATAATCCTGTCTATAAGCCTGTGGATAACTCCTTGCAGTCTTTCTGCGAGTCTCTCGCTAAGCGTTTATTTATAGCTATACTTAAGTTAAACTTAGGTAAATATGGCGACATTATTTCAAGTTATAGTATTTTCGACATTGGGAAGCCTATTCTCGTTAGCAGGTGGATTTTTACTGCTTGCCAACAAAAAAAATGCTACTAAATTTGCCGATTATGCCACGCCGTTCGCAGCTGGTGCACTGCTAGCAGCGGCATTTGTCGATTTGTTACCGGAAGCCATCGAGGAGACAAGCGTTGACATGGCTCTTCGGGGTGCTCTCTTCGGCATCATACTATTCTTTATATTAGAGCGGTTTTTACATTGGTTTCATCATCACCACGAACATGAAGATGGCGAGCCACATAGTCGAGATTCGAATATCTCTCTAATAATAATCGGTGATACAGTTCATAATTTTATTGACGGTGCAGCAATAGCTGCTGCATTTTTGGTCAGTTTCCCGACTGGATTAGTTACCACCTTGGCGGTTGCGGCTCATGAAATCCCACAAGAAATTGGAGATTTTGGACTATTGCTTAAGAGGGGTTTATCACGTAAAAACGTCATATTAGCCAATATCCTCAGTGCTCTCGCGACTACAGTCTCAGCAACGGTTTTCTTCCTAATAGGCCAAAATACTGAGATCAGAATCGACATACTACTAGCTATTTCGGCTGGATTCTTTATATACATCGCAGCAAGCGACTTAATACCGAGCATTCACGACAATCATCATACTGAAAATAATCGTCAGAATAACAACCTTGCTAGTCAGCAGACAGCTTTGCTGCTGATTGGAGTTGCCGCAGTCAGTCTTGCAACCATCTGGCTTCATAAACTAATTTAGTATTATAGCTAGTCTATTTACCACTTGAGGCTTATAATACTTACAAATGAAATCAAATAAACAACCTAAACAATTCGATATCAATAAGTTTAACTACACATATTCCAATGGACTTGGCCAATCCTCTAAAGCGAGCCAGGAAGATGAGCCAGAAGTTGAACAGGAAGAAAAGCCTCATAAGAAACGTAAATGGCCAAAAAGGCTGTTTGTCGTATCGCTGATCTTAATCATCGCTGTTGGTATCGCTGTGGCAGCAGCTTACTTCTACATCGATAAAACCAAGCTCAGAGGCGAGGATAGGGGTAGGGTGAATATAGTACTTAGCGGTGTTGATGAAGCCGCAAAGTTGAGCGATACACTGATGATTATAAGTATTGATACCAACCACGAAAACGAAGCAGACTACAAAGCCGCATTAATTAGTATTCCAAGAGATCTTTACGTTAAGATTCCGCCCTTTGGTTATAATAAAATAAACGCTGCCTATTCGCTAGGCGAGGCCAATAAGACTTCCGGTGGTGGTCTAGGGTTGGTTCGCAGTACCGTTGAAGACACATTTGCAATTGATGTTGATTACCAAGTAGCCCTAGATTTTGCTGCCTTTAAAGATATGGTAGATGCTGTGGGTGGCGTTACAATTGATGTTCCTGTCGCATTAAGAGACCCATATTATCCAACCGAAGATGGAGGTAGGCAGCTCGTCGAATTCAGCAAAGGCGAGCAAGAGATGGACGGTGAGACTGCGCTAAAATACGCTAGATCAAGACAAACTACGACAGATTTCGATCGAGCAGCACGTCAACAACAGGTTGTTCTGGCTGTTAAACAAAAGGTCCTAAAACCTGAGTTTGCGTTAGATAAGAGCAAGGTAGCTAAGCTGTTTGAGCTGTTTGATAAAAATGTCAAAACCGATCTTACAAAAAGAGAAATTATACGTCTCGGAGATATTGCTAGACAATTAAATGATAACAATGTGACTAGGCACGTACTCGATAATGAGTCAGATAATCTACTCATATCTGGAAATCGGGCCGGCTATACCTTGTCGCCAAGAACTGGAAACTTTACGGAAATCCAGGAGTTTATCGCCGATATATTCAGCAAGAGTAAAAATACTTTACCAGCCTCGCATGATCCAGCAAAAAATATCTATTAAATTTTGATAATCATCTAAATCTAGTTTGTAAGATCGAAATCCTATATAGTTACTGTAATGAAATTTATAAGTTTAAAAGGCAACAGCCCTGAAATCAGCTTTGCGGGTGCAATTATGCAGGGATTAGCACCTGACGGTGGGCTGTACTTTCCGAGTGTTATACCGAAGCTGACTGATGTCGAAATAAAGGAACTGATTGGTGCCGATCGTCAATCTGTAGCATTCAAGATGCTCAATCCTTATGTCTCAGATGAGATGACGTCACAGGAGTTGGAAGCAGTAATTAAAGTAGCATCTAATTTTGAAACACCTATTCGGGCTGTCGGTGATCGCAAAGTCTTAGAGCTTTTTCATGGTCCAACGCTAGCATTCAAGGACGTGGGGGCAAGGTATCTGGCCGGATTCATGGCTCACTTTAGTTCGATACAGAACAAGACAGCTACTGTGCTTGTGGCGACTAGTGGTGACACTGGCGGTGGGATCGCTCAGGCTTTTAGCGGAGTCGAGAACATCAACGTTGTCATCCTGTTTCCAAAAGGCAGGGTTAGCGCACTTCAATATGAGCAGCTAACAAGATCCACGGATAACATTTACAGCCTTGAGATTGATGGTAGCTTTGACGATTGCCAAGATTTTGTAAAGAGGGCCTTTAATGACCAAGCGTTATCAGAACTTAATTTAACTAGCGCAAATTCAATCAATCTCGGCAGGTTACTACCACAGACGACCTATCATGGCGTGATTGATTCACAGCTTGATCAACCTAATATAAGAACGGTTGTACCGACGGGTAATCTAGGCAACTTAACAGCCGGTTTGCTCGCTATGAGAATGGGCATTCCCGTCAGCCATTTTGTAGCAGCTAATAACAAGAACGATGCAGTCCATCGCTATCTCGAAACTGGCAAATACGAGCCTAATGTCTCGCATAATACTATGAGCAACGCCATGGATGTTGGTGCACCGAATAATCTGCCGCGTGTTCAGGCTATATTCGATAATGACATAGACCAGATTAGATCAGCCGTCAGTTCGGCGGTTGTTAGTGATGATCAAACGATCGAGACGATAAAGTCAGTCTACGAAAAATATGACTACCTTCTAGACCCGCATACAGCGGTCGCATGGAATGCGTCCGAACAGCTCGAGGATTCTCACTACCAGGATCTGATTGTTGCCACAGCTTCACCACTAAAATTTGCCGAGGAAATAGAGGCTGCAACCGGAATTAAAGTTGATAATTCCCAGGAACTGAACAAGCTCCGACAGTTTCCATCACGCATATTTCAGATGTCTGTCGATTATGTTACGTTCAAGCAATACCTGATGGACGAATTAAAATGAGATTTAATAGCGGTCAGGAATTTATAGATTCTGGCAGCAAAACGATAGTTTTAATTGGCATGAGTGGTGTTGGAAAGACCTTCACCGCAAATTTATTACCAAAAAGTGAATGGTTTAGATATTCTGTAGATTATCATATCGGTGTTCATTACCTCTATGAAGACATTGCTAACTACTTTGAAACTAAAAAAAATGATGCCGTCTTCATTAATGATCTCTTGATTCACAATTCTATTGACGGAGAAGGTAATCCTCTAATTATGATTGATAATATATACGCTGTTTCAGCCTATCTTGGAATGTTGGGTGACACAGAGCGTGGCGGGTTGAGCGAGAATGAGTTCCGTGGCAGGCTAGCAAAACATAATTCTGCAGAAATTGATGCCATGATGGGACTGGTAAAAGCTAAGAAGGCTAATCCTAATATGAATTTAGTAATCGATTCAGGCGGTAGCTTGTGTGAAATAATTGATACTGACAACCCGGACGACACCGTCATAAAAATGCTTGAGGATAATTGCACTGTGGTTTATATACACTCTGATGAGTCTCATTTAGATTTGTTAGCTGACCGACAAGAAAAGGACCCTAAACCACTTTATTATCGCTCTGAATTTCTAGATAAACACTTGCCCGAGCTGGAATCGGAGCTAAAAGTCGATTCGATCTCCAAGGCCAAGCCTAGTGATGTCGCTCGCTCCCTCTTTCCGAGATTATTGAAAGAACGTAAGAAACGCTATGAAAAGTTGGCCGCGCGTGTGGGTTACACAATAACGATGGAAGAATCCTTCAAATTAAAGTCTGAAAAAGATTTAATGCAGATAATTGCAAAAGCCATAGATTCAAAATAAGGCTATAATAATTCTATGTATTATCAAATAGCTTGGAAGCGTTTACGCATTTTGATACAGCCCTTGCTGGATTATCGCCCTACTCCAAAAATGCTAATAATTATTTGCAGCTGTCTGTTGCTACTTGCAATCATTGCAGGTTCGAGCTTGCTCGATGATTTCTTAGCTAGCCGTGATGTTCGCAAAGCTTTATATACCGAGAGTGAAGATGGTCTCAAGACCAAGGCACCAGAGCTTTCAAGCGATCTGGATTGGATTGAAACTAAGCCACAGAAGATCGGACAAGCCAACACAAAAGTAACCGTATTGAATTTTTGGAATTCGACCTGTGCCTCTTGTCTTGATGCTAATAGCGCCGTCAATAATTGGCAGAAGAAATATCACCAACAAGGTCTTCAGGTGATCGGTATTAATGTCCCAGATTTCAGTTTCGAAGCCGAAAAAGATTATATTAAAAAATCAATCAAAGCGCAGAATCTAATTTTTCCTAATGCAATTGACCTATCCTTTGAAACTACTGATGAGTATGAACTTGGTAGAGGCTCACTAATTGTAATCATAGATAGCTCTGGCATTGTCAGACACCGCTCAATTGATGCTGTCGATTTACGCAATACAGAGCTAGTTATTCAGGAGCTATTGAAGGATGCGGGCGTCAAGGAAGAATTTCAAGTTCCTTCAGGCGAGCCTACAAAAGTGCAACAATCACCAATTAGCATATATTTTGGTAGTGCTGATGATAAAGCAAAGACAAGCTTCGTGGGCTCTGATGACTTAAGCGACAATAAGCAGACCTACACTGCCAGCCCAAACCTTCGTCTTGGTGAATGGTCGATAGCCGGTACATGGCGACGTACGTCGGAATTTATGCAGGTCTTATCTGATGGTGAAATACACACAAAAATTAATGGTAGCCGGGTCTATGTAGTGGCCGATCCGCCCAAAAATGGCTTCATCGGCGTCAGTATCGATGGTCAAACTAATAAATTAGCACCGAATGTCGATAAGGACGGCATCTTGGATGCTGAAGGCCCGAACTTGTATCAATTAGTTGCAAGCCGCAAAAAACTTAAGAACTCTGATCTTATTGTCGCGCCTAGTGACGGCACAAAAGTTTATCAGCTTGTAGTCCTGCCTTAACGGAAGTTCGTGAAATTCAAAGGAAACGGGTAGTCCTGAGAGTTTAGCAGTTTCATAACAGATTGTAGTTCGTCTTTATCGCCACTGGTTATTCTTACTTCCTGGCCTTGGATTTGAGTTTTAACTTTAGGATAATTGTCTCTAATAAGCTTCGTGATTTTCTTGGCCTTTTCTTGATCTAAGCCTTTTTGCAAAGCGAGTTTCCAACGCCATGGATTGCCCTGTTCTTTGCTAGCCGACGTATCAAGCGTGTTCTGTGAAACTCCGCGTTTGCCGAGCTTACCACGAAGCATTTCCAGGATTACATCTAGCTGATAATCGTTGCCCTTTATCTGGACAATTGTCTTATCTTCAATTAGCTCAATGCTGGCTGGCGTACCCTTAAAATCGTAACGCTGGACAAGCTCACGCTTGGCTTGATCAACTGCATTTGCGACCTCTGCGATATCGTAATCGGAAACAACATCGAATGAAAAAGTTTTTGCCATATGAAAGTAGTATACAATAGATAGCCTAATGTCTAAATGGAGTAATAAATGAGCAAAAATGCCCTTTTAAGTGTTTATGATAAAAATGGAATTGTTGAGTTCGCTCAAGGTCTAGTCGATTTAGGTTGGACAATTTGGGCCAGTGGCGGAACCGCTAAGAAATTATCAGAAAATAACATCAAAGTTAGCGATGTCTCTAGCCTGGTTGGGGGCGGAGCTATTCTCGGTCACAAGGTTGTTACTTTGAGCCGAGAAATCCATGCAGGATTACTGGCAGATTATTCCGACAAAGAAACCAAGGAGCTTGAAGAGCTAAAAATTCCTAGAATTGATTTAGTCTGCGGTGATCTATATCCGCTCAAAGAAGAAATTGCTAAAGAAGGCTCGAATCGAGAATCGGTGATTGCTCAGACCGACATGGGTGGTCCGGCAATGTTGCGTTCAGCTGCTAAGGGGCGACGAATTGTCATCAGTAAAGCAAGTCAAAGATCGTTGGTACTTGATTGGTTGAAAGAAGATAAGCCTAATGAGGACAAGTTTATAACAGGACTTGTGGCGACCGCAGAAGCCGTTGTTGCTGGATACGCATTAAGATCAGCCAATTATCAGAGTGGTGGTAGTTACGACGGTGAGATAACTAAGCTAGTCGCTACTGCAGCCTACGGCGAAAACCCATGGCAGAAACGAGCGGCATTATTTGCTAATAATTCTGATGACTCGCTAGCAATTACAAAATTTAAGCAAATCGAGGGAGTTGCACCAAGCTATAATAATTATGCTGATTTTGATCGTCTATTGCAGACAATTACGCACATAGCAGCCGGCTTCGATGTGAACACCGGCATAACTCCAGCAATAGCTGTTGGCGGCAAGCATGGTAATGCCTGTGGTGCATCAGTCAATGATGATCCAGCCGAAGCAATCAAGGCTATGTTAGAAGGCGATTTGCGCGCTATCTTTGGTGGAGTTATTATGACCAACTTTGAAATAACAGATGATTTAGCTGAAATTATACTGCTTCATGAGGTAGTAAAGGGAAAAAGACTACTTGACGCAGTGATTGCACCGAGCATAACAAAAGATGCTCAAGAACTGCTCAAGCGTAAAAAAGACAAATGTCGCTTACTTGTTAATCCAGCACTCGGTTCTCTCGATAAAGATTCATTGGATAAGGCTTTTCGAACTAGATATGTCCGTGGCGGCAAATTGGTACAAGAAAATTACACTTACATAATCGAGCTCAAAGAGGCGGGTGCCGATAAGCTCGAAGAATCGGTGAAAAGAGATCTTCTGCTAGCTTGGGCAATTGGCAGCACTAGTAATTCCAATACCATCAGCCTGGTTAATAATGGCAAGCTAATCGGTAACGGTGTCGGCCAGCAAGATAGGGTAGGTGCAGCCGAGTTAGCTGTTAAGCGTGCCAAAGATGCAAAACATGAGATTAAAGGTGCTGTGGCTTATAGCGACAGTTTTTTCCCGTTTGCTGATGGCCCACTAGTACTTGCCGAGGCCGGCGTCAAAACGATTCTGGCAACCTCTGGTTCAATTGCTGACGCATCAGTCGCAGAGTCAGTCCGCCAAGCTGGTGCACAAATTTTAACAATAGCGGATGCTCAGTCTCGCGGTTTCTACGCTCATTAATTATTCTTAAGGCTTCTGCTTCATCAAAACCTTGTCTAGCTAGCTCTAGGGCGGGGCCAGTACCTGGTGGATCGGTCAGTATGCCGCTGTGGTGCCCAGCTAACGATTTAGTTATATCTATGAGATTGACGCCGCCCGAAAATGAAAATATTTTGCTGAGAGCAGTAACTCTCTTTCGTTCAATTTCACCACTGCGCTCTATATCATCTGTGCTCCAATTTATATCACCAAAGGCGAGGTATTGCAATGTATCAGCCTGGGCGTCGAGAACTGTATCGTAGTCAGAAACTAGAACATTAGCTTTAACTCCCTGGGCACTAAGTTTAGCTAGACGAATTACATAGTTATTTTCACTATCAGCTTTGTTAAGAGCTCTCAGTACAGTTTTAACTCTTTCGTGCAGCGGGGCCTCGGGGTTGCCTGCGTGTTCTTCTTTGAACTGTTCAGCATCGATATCCATACCGTTAAGCAGTGCAAAAGCTTGGATAACGAGCGTCAGGGTTGCGTTCCCGGCGTTAAGATTCTTGTCGCTTTTATCTGAACCGGGAGAGTCTGAATCGGCAAATTCCGACTCTTGCGGGTTGCTCTTGCCATAAACATTTTCTTTTAGCGATTCAGCCATTGCAAATCTTTTGCTCAGTCTGTATACAGCTGCTATGAAGCTCGCTTCGAGCCTGTCTTTATGCTCCTGGCTACTAGACTTCTGGTAGTTGACGATTGTCGCGATGTCACCTATAGAATCAGCTAAGATGTCTGGCAAAACATCACCAGCAATATGTTTGAGTATGTTGTAGCCGATTTTTAGCATTGGTTTAGGTTTTAAGGCTAAGTCAGCAATTGTCGGGTTGAACAAAAATAGTTCAATCTTCTCTGGAGGAACGCCAGACGCTATAAGTATCTCAGCTGCACCAACACTAGTAGCCGTACCTCTAGAGTGCCCAAGCAGCTCTAGCTTAGCGTCAGGGTCTTTGTCCAGCGCTAGCTGTGCAACCTTGGCTGCAACTTCGGCGTGATACCTGGCTAGACGTGCAGGAGGCCAAGATTTCGGTGTTGCATGTTCGAAGTCATAACACCAGATCTCTTGATTTGATCTCGCAGCTGCTTCCATAGCCTCACCGTACATGACACTATCAGATAGAATTCCGGTATTAAAGATTAATGCCGTCTTTTGAACGGGTTCAGTCTCTGTATGTTTTCTTCGTCGGAAAAACCTAGCTTTTTTTGGCTCGGGATTATCGGGTGCTAATACATATACCGTGGACTTTAGGCCGTCGACAATCACTTCTTTCTCTGTGAGATTAGTGTCCTTATAAATGTATTCTGGGTTTCTTGAAAGTTTGAGTAGGGTAGTGAATGTTTCGCGAAGGTTTTTTCCTTTAACTTCCTTGAGCATCATTTCGTCTGGTCCTTCGATCGTTTTGATAGCTTCAGTCGATTCAGCATCAGCGATCCGATCTAAGCTGCTGTCCTGCATCTCTTCACAATCCTTACGATCTAGTTGGATAGTACCCATAATTCATCTTATATTATCACTGAATCATTATATTGTCAAGTGTAGTAGAATGGTACTCATGAAGAGATATATAATATTCGTGATTGTAAGTATCGTACTCATCGCTTTAGTGGTTTTAGAAACTAATCGTCTAGGTATAGCTAGCGGCAAACCTTTTTTTCTATATCGGGCGGAAACGGCAGCGCAAAAAGCACAAGGCTTGAGCAAGCAGGGCCAGATCTGTCCGAGCTGTAGTTTGCTGTTCGATTACGAGCATCCACAAGATATAAAAATTTGGATGAAGGGTATGAGATACCCACTCGACATTATCTGGCTAGATGAAAATAAGAAGATAATTCATATTGAGCAGAACGTCCAGCCTGATAGCTATCCAAAAACCTTTAGTTCAGCACGTCCAGCAAAATACGTTCTAGAATTTAATGCTGGCTTTTTAAGTAGCAGAAACATGAAGGAAGGTCAGAGTGTCTGGTTCTGGAATTGAAGCGGTCATTTTTGATCTCAACGGTGTGGTTTTTCGGAGGCGATGGGCAGTGCCCGAGCCAGAAATGCTAGAGTTATTCAAAAAGTTTAAGAGTGCTGGCTTGAAACTAGCTATTCTATCCAATGCCTCTCCTAGTGAAGCTTTGTTAATCAGACAGGCCGACTGGATAATCATATTTGATTACATCGGCATGTCGAGTGAAACGGGTTTTTACAAACCACAGATTGAAGCCTTCTTGGATGTGGCGGATAATATTGATGTTGAGCCAGCTAAGTGTTTATTTATAGATGACGAAACATATCGACTAACTGGTGCACACGAAGTCGGCATGAGCACGCATCGTTTCACAAGTCAGGCAGAACTAGAATTAGAACTGGACATGTTAGAATTAGTAAATGGCTAAATTATTTTATTACAGCAACGGTGAGGGTTCGCCAGTCGTTTTAATCCATGGCTTCTATGGATCGCACCACTACTTGTCATATGTCTATGAACGATTAAATGACCACAAAGTTATTGTCCCAGATTTACTTGGTTTTGGTAGCTCGCCAAAACCGGTTGACGGCGACTACAGTGCCGAAGCGCAAAGCCAGCTAATAACTGAAGTGATCGATGAGCTTAAGATTGATGAACCGATTACGATCGTTGGTCATTCTATGGGCGGTATAATTAGTTTATTTTTAGCAGCTAGCTTGAAGCCTGAGCAGGTCAAGACGATTATTATATTAAACACACCAATCTATCCAAATAGGCAGGCAGCTCGCGACAAATTATCCGATAATAACGAAGATCCAGAAGAGGTCTTGTATGGTCGTCGGGCAAGGATGGCGATTGAGTCAAATGCGATCGTCTACCCAATTGTTAAGGTATTTTCTAAGAGGATTAGTAAGGTTTGGCACAGGCCTTATCCAGTTGATGCTATTGCTGATGTGACCAGCTGCAACTGGGCATCATATTCCGGCAGTCTAAAGGGCGTCATGGAACGTCAAGACGAGATCCACGAATTTATCGATCAGCTAGCAGATAAGATTAAAATGGTTTCTGGCAAGAACGATCCTTTCAGAAGCCTGGAGACAGAACAAGCAATTATCGCTAAGTACCCTCAGATAGAGTGGCAAGAGCTTGAAGCTGGCCATCATACGCCTGTTGAAATACCTGAAAAAATTGTTGAAATTATAAAAAGCTATCTTTAAACAGTCAGAATAATCAAAGCTTAAATAGTATAATTGCAAAGCTAATTGGTCACAGCTACACTAGCTATACAATCTATAACAGGAGAAATAATGGACTACGATCAAAACAAAGATGCACAGAGCATGAATAATGCTAGTAATGTTGGATTACCTCCGTCTGGAGACAGCGGCATGCTGATAGCTCAGCCAAATATAAACCCAGCTTCACAAAGTACTAAAACCAATACCATGGCTATTATGTCGCTTGTTTTCTCGTTCATATTTAATTTGCTCGGTCTGGTTTTTGGTATTATCGCACTCGGACAAATCAAGAAAACTGGTGAATCAGGTCGAGGCCTAGCTATCGCAGGAATAATTATTTCGGCAATTGGTATTATTTTTGGTGCAATTGCTGCGGGCCTAATTATTCTAGGAATAGTTAGTTCTGACGGCAAAGTGATTGATAAGTCAGATAAGGATCCGATTGCGAACAATAATAACGATGGCTCATCAAGCCTGGCTAAGTCTGTTGAAATTGATACTTTTGCTCAAGCGGGTGATCTAAGAGTAAAGGCTAACTCAGTTAGCGAATACGAAGGCAAAGAGTTCATGAAGCCAGTTGCTGGCAGTATTTTCCTGAATGTTGAGCTAGAGATAGAAAATAAAGGATTTGATACTAAATATATATCTCCAACATCTCAAACGTATATAAAAGACTCACAGAATCGTAAGTATAAGACAGATATTATGTCGGTGCCCGACGCAGCAGCTACCATATCAGGCGAGCTTCCGAATAATGAATCAGTTAAGGGGCTGGTAGGCTTTGAATTGCCCAAGGACGCAAAAGGTCTAAAGCTATATTTCGAAGATGGTTCGCTGACCGATACAAATGTGGCCGTTATAGATCTGGGTCGCTAGGCTTTGTTTATTAAAATAAGCCGATGTATATGATATTAACGGGTTTTGAAGTAGATAACCTTAGCCGAGGTGGTATAATTAGTTAATATAAATTTAAGGGTCAAGAAAGTCTATGAGATCAGCGAAAATAACGTTAGGCATACTAGTGGCGTTCATTTTGATTGCTTTTGGT
>JAGPDM010000041.1 GCA_018057585.1 Candidatus Saccharimonadota bacterium | reverse complement strand
CGGTATTGTTACTCCAGCGATTCTTGCCATACTATCCTTGTCTCTGCTTATGCTTAGGTTTTTTCTTGTTGATCACGTACAAGCGGCCTTTACGTCGGACGATTTGGTCATCTGGGCTCATTTTTTTTACGCTTGCTTGTACTTTCACTTTTGTCCTTTATTAGTTCTTTCGGTAGGTTATTCGGCCTTTTTCTAGATCGTATGGCGTTAACTCTACTGTTACTTTGTCTCCAGGCACAATGCGGATATAATATTTTCGCATCTTACCTGCCACATGTGCAATGATCTTATGTCCGTTATCGAGCTCTACCCTAAACTTCGCCCCGGGCAATGCCTCTGCGATAGTTCCGTCTAGTTCGATAACTTCTTTTGACTTTGCCATATTACAAGAATCAATTGTATCAGACCAATTCCTCTGTTGTAAAGTGTTTTGTCAAAAATCTATCCATCCGTCGACTTACATCTGCAACGGTCACATATTTATGCAACTATTCTAGCCTAGAATTAATCATATATCAACAACTAGTTGGCTGGTCCGGGCTATTCTAATTATTTGTCTACAGAGCCAACAACTACGCCAGATGCTTCAACGGGCTCAGTAACGGCATCTAGAACATCGGCCAAAACACCAAGCGAAATATTAGCTTGGTCTAACGCCTCGTCGCTGAACTCGTAAGTCTCAAGATCTATATGATCAACTCGCCCACTGCCCTTCTTGCGGGTATACTCAAGTTAGGCCGGTCCGAGGCTACATTCTGACTAACAGTAATCGTGTAGAACTGAATTTGACCTCCCACATCACAGCTAGTAAAACAGACTTCAGCTTGAATTTCCTGCTTGGTAACTATTTCTTCTGCCCTTCTAATCTCGTTTGTTCTGATCTCTAATTGTGTAGCTCTTTTTTCTGATTCAAATTTGATTTCCGTGATACAAGGGTACCGTTGTCTTCTTGGTCAAATCCAATCCCACTGTCAGTTTCAGGTTCTGCCAATTCAAGACCGCTTTCCATGAACAAGTTCACGTCATCAGATACACGAGCGATTACTTTTTGGTGTTCCAACAACTTTGCTTCGGACCCATCTAGTTCTTCTACTCCCCCTCAACCTCTAGTTCATCATCGCCGTCATCGCTTAAAATAGCAGACACCACATCTCTAAGTTGAACCAAGTTTTTTATATCAGTCCCTGTGTACTTATCTTTTTGGACGGTAGTCCATGAATCGGTCCCATCGAAACTGCCCCAAGGAGTACGAGCTATGAGCTCTAGGCCATTATCGGACAATGGGGAAAATTGAAACCGATAAAGCTTCCCGTCATCGCCTTCATCCTCTAGGCCTTCGACAGTAATTCCTGGCAATAGGCCAGCTTCCTCATTGTCTTCAATCCAGTCAAAACTGACACTAACGCCTGCCTCTTCAACTGCCCATGGCTTTTCACTGCAACCACCGCTAGAATCTTCGGGCTCTAAACCTGCTACATATACTCCTATTGCAAATTCTGTTTCTGCGAGCAGACTTTCTACGTTAAGCATTTCCGGTGATACATCGGCCATTATTATCTCCAATTAGTTCTTATATTGGATAATTATGTTCTTAAATTAATATTTATGCAAGCATAAGCTGTTCGTTGCTAGTCTCTATATAGAGGTAGTTCTTCTTCGCCGAATACTAGTACAGTGGCAATTTCGTCAATTATATCTAGTGTTTTTCTCAGCGCAGTCTGATGCGGTACTTCAGACTGATCTGGTCTGGCTTTATCTACTGATACTGAAGTATTACCAATAGAGTCCTGCTCGTAGCCAAACACCAAGTCGCCCCGACCACTTAGAGTAAAGTGTTCAGCGTAAATCCCTAGAGCTCTGATCGGTTTACCGTCAGGGTCTAATAGATTGAAATACTCTAACGTTATCGTCATCGGCTTTCCTGAATAGCCATTCTTATCGGCTATTCCGCTCCATGCGAACTGCATGAAATCATCTTCACCGCTCGATCTGTCAACTTCTCTATGCGCCAAGCCAGGATAGTCTGCCAATGGAGCCGTAACATGAGTGTCTAACAGATGGGTAAGCAGTGGCTTCAGAAGGTCAGTAGCTGCTTTGTGAATCGTCTCACCAACAGGCGGCCCCGCGCGCTCCCTTCTTGTTTTAGGTTGTAACACTTCTGGAAGCGCCATGCCTGGAATGGTAGCTTGAGCTTCAATTGCGTCCGCAGGACGCGCACTTCCGCCTAGGTCAAGCTCCATCTGTCCTGGCTGTCTCCTGTTAGTCATCTATATATTGTACCAGATTTGTATGCTATTTGCAACTATTCTGAACTGAAGTCTATAGTTTTATCAGTTACAAGGCAGGCAGTCTGCGTGGGTAGTACAAGGCCAGAGCTAGACTCTAGTCCAGGCGGCAACAAGTAGGTCTTCAATCTATAATGTAGTTAGCGATAGCTACTGGTTCCACGCCGAAAACACAAGCCGACCGGAGTCTGGGCGTAGTCAATGCTTGAGAGTGTGGTTGTTTATCGTTTATACCTAATCGAAGTTTATAAAATATCAGTTAGAAAGATTATCATCACTCCGACGTGACGGATTATCATAAATTGCTTGATTAATAGCTTCACTTGCAGCAATAATTAACTCTTTAATCTGCTGATATCCGGTATCGGCCTCCGTCAACTTAGCGATATCTTCTTTTGTATATATGGCAATGTCGGCATTGTTCGGCTTTAAATAAACTTCAATATTAGTCTCGGTGTTTGCATATAGTGACATTTCGAGATATGCATTTAATCCTAACGTAGACTCCTCATTACGGCGCGCCTGCAGCGACAGTGCCTGGAAAGTCCATTCCATGTGCTGGTCTTTTTTCCTTCTCCTTTTAACCGAGCTTTGAGCCCAGACAGTAAGCGAGGTGTCTATGCCTTGACCTATGCCATGCTTAGCGTGACGCTCGACGCTTGATATAGGATTATTCTTTACAGTCTCAAACTTGAAACCAGGATTTGAACTGAGTTCATGAGTTTTGAATCTTTCAGACTTATCTAGCAGCTTGATAATTGGTATTGCAAGTGTTTTTGATTTTCTAGACGGAGCCATCCTGTCGACAACTGCTGGATTGGTGGTGTCAGTAGATCGAGGTGCAGAGGTAGTAGTGGTAGGAGCAGTAGGAGCAGGCTTTGTTGGCTTACTTGTCGGTGTATTTAGTCCGAAGATAGAGTTTACGTAATAATACATCTGATCTAGGATTTCTAAATACAGACTGTCGGTTTGCAGATAGGTCCTGGCAGCCGGCATCCAGACTTCTTTGTTCCCATTTAACACTCTGTTCTCAGCGGCTGTAACTTCGCCGCTTGCTGAAGAAACGCTAATTATCCTGAAGTTACCGCTTTCTGCCGTCCAAAACGCCACAATCAATCCGCTACCATCAAAGTTATTTCCTGCCCAGACATTGTTCTGACCAGATGAGATGTTAATCGAAGAGATATCACCGACAGACCTCTTGCTGGGGTGTTTTCTATTGCTCATGACGACGCCCGCATCGAGCGTGCTGGGTAAATTATCATAAAGCTCTGTCAGACTGCTGGAATCAAGCTCTTTCCTTGCAGCCTTAAGCAGACTTTGAGTTAAGTCAATCAGCTCTGCTCCGGTAACATGTTTTGAATTAGTCATCAGCATTTCCTTAGATGTATACTATGTACTAGATTAGACGAGATTACAAGTCGAAGTATATTATCTTTAATGCGTTCACCCGATAATCCTATAAGCAGTCGCTAGCTATTGCTTACTTGATCTAGAAAATATCTTGAGCTTATTCTACTGTCTATTTTAACTAAGAGTGGCCTGTATGATTAATCGGTTTGGTCGTAGGTTACCATTAAAGCTCTAGATTCTACCTGACGCAATGTTTCGATAGCGACCGAAACCACAATCAACAGACCAGTACCGCCGACTGTAAACAATGAAGCAAACTGGCCAAGGTCTAGGAAGAGGTTAATGATAGCCTGGGATATGAATGGCAACACTGCGATAATACCTAAACTGACTGCACCAAATAGTGTTAAGCGATTAACGATCTTTTTAAGGTACTTTTCTGTTTGCTTACCTGGCCTTATACCAGCAATGAAACCGCCTTGTTTCTGTAGATTTTCTGATATTTCCTTAGCATCAAATGCGATGCCAGTATAGAAGTAGGTGAATAGCAACACTAACGAGAAGTAAGATACTGGATAGATCAGTTGAGTCCAGCCTGAAGCTTGCTGGGCTGCTGCTTGGGCACCACCGCCGAATAATGATCCTCCACCTTTACCTCCAGCATTAAACCAAGTCACCATATTAGCACCTGCCTCTTTCAGCCAATCCGGTCCGACGTTTTGCAACAGGCTACCAACGAAACTTGGTACGCTCAAGAACGCAACTGCAAAGATGATCGGTATAACTCCCGCAATAATCAACTTGATAGGTAAAACAGTATCTACACCACCGTACTGCCTGCTACCGCTTACTCTTTTGGCATAGCTTATGGTAACGACCCTTTGGGCTTCGTTTAGCTTAACGACTATATTGGCAATAACTAGAAAGGCGATACTGATTACCGTTATGAAGGCTAGAGCTTTACCATCAACAGGGAGGTTAAACCAACCAAAGACACTAAGCTTAGCATTGTCTGGAGTCAGCAGTAAGAATGATGTACTGATAATAGTCGGAAGCTGAGTAACGATACCAGCAAAGATTATGATGCTAATTCCGTTGCCTATGCCTTGCTCAGTAATCAGCTCACCAAGCCACATTAGTAGTATCGATCCCGCGACAAGTGCTGAAAGCATTAAAACCCAATCCCAAGGAGTAGCACCAGCAATAATATCGAAGCCACCATATTGCTGAATCGAAGGCCTAAGCAGGAATATCATAGCAACAGCCTGGCCGAGCGCTAGAGGCACGGCGAGCAGTCTCGTGTACTGGTTGATAACAGTCCGCCCCTGTTCACCTTCCTTTTGCAGTGCTTGGAATTTTGGAACGAGCTTAGTCAGTAGCTGCATGATGATAGAACCGTTAATGAATGGGCCTAGGCCCATAAGAACGATTGAGAAGTTAGCTAATGCACCACCAGAAAGTAGATTAACGAAACCAAGTAATTGTTGATTCTCGAAGACTTCCTTTAGGGTTTCACGTAAGGTTGGGGCGTCGGCAACCGGAACGGGCACATGTGACAAGAACCGGAAGATTATGATCAAAAACAATACAACTCCCATGCGTTTTTGCATGTCTTTGGTTTTGATTGCTTTCCAGATCAGCTTCCAGCTCATGTTTACCCCATTTTTATTATTGTAGTAGTATTTTACTACTATTTAGTTTTTTTTGTAGCCGGCTTTGCTTGTTTAGGCTTGTTCGGTGTCGGCACCTCTTCGAAAGAACCACCAGCTTTTTTGATAGCTTCAATAGCTTTTTCGCTAGCAGCCTGTAATTTCACAACCTTAGAAGTTTTAAGTTCGCCTCTAACAACGACCTTAGTTGCTGCATACTCTGAATTGACCTTGCCGCTTTTAGCTAATATCGAATTTGATATCTCATCTTCAGCAAATGAATTAAGTTCACCTGTGGTTATGACTTGAACCTTAGGTCTGTGGCTCTTGAATCCACGAAGTTTTGGTAGACGGAAAAGTAGTGGGTTCTGTCCACCTTCGAAACCAGTTCTAACGCTGCCACCACTACGAGAGTTCTGGCCTTTAGTGCCACGACCAGCCGTTTTGCCTTGCCCAGCTGCAATGCCACGACCTTTGCGCTTTGGATTCTTCTTTGCTTGAGTGTTTAGTTCATTAAACTTCATTTCTTATCCTTTTTGCTAGTTTTAGCTACTTCTGTCTTTTTGCTTGCTTTCTTATCCGTAGCAGCTTTTTTTACTGGCTTATCTGTTGTTTCTGTAGATTTTTCAGTATTAGACTTCTTGTTAGATTTATCCTTTTTGGCATCTTTATCATAAGTAACCCAATCCTCTTGAGGGACGAGCATCTGAAGGGCTTTAATCGTTGCATAGGCGACGTTAACTTTGTTGCTAGAACCAATCGACTTAGACATAACATTGTGAATACCACTGACATCAAGCACTTTACGAACAGTACCGCCGGCCTTAACACCTGTACCAGGTGATGCTGGCATCAAAAGGATCTCAGCTCCACCCATTTTTGCTGTTACTCGGTGAGGTATAGTTGAATTGTACAAAGGCACATCAATAAGCTTCTTCTTGGCTACGTTTACGGCTTTCTGAACAGCTAATTGCACATCAGCACCTTTAGCAATACCGACGCCAACACGACCCTTGCCGTTACCGACAACTACTAGTGCACGGAATCTAAATCTTCTACCACCCGCAACCACTCTTGTGACTCGGTCAATGGCTATTACATTTTCTTCATATTCGCTTTGTTTTCTATCATCCATATCAGTCTCCTAAACCTTCAATCCAGCTTCACGGGCAGCGTCCGCAAGAGCCTTTACTCTACCGTGGTATTTTTTAGAACCGCGATCAAAAATAGCTTCTGAAACTTTAGCCTTTTTAGCTTTATTTGCTATATCAGTGCCAACCTCAATTGCCTTATCTGTCATTGAAACCTGTTTACTATTAACGCTTGTAGAGGCTGCAATCGCCTTGCCATTATCATCATCAATTAGCTGAGCACGTACATTAGAATTGCTAACTGATACACTTAAACGTGGTCTAGTTGCAGTACCGTGCAGTTTTTCGCGAGTTCTGATAGCACGACGCTCTCTCTGTAATTGGGTCTTCATATCTGTATTACTCACTACGATGCCGCCTTTCC
>JAGPDM010000040.1 GCA_018057585.1 Candidatus Saccharimonadota bacterium | reverse complement strand
ATGTTACAAAAAACAGCGAAGTTTTAGCATCTAGCCATTTCCCTACGGATACTTTGAGTGCGGTAGCTATTATTTCTGGGTTTTTGATATCGATAGGATTGCTAAAGCAAAGACTAAGTTAAGGCTTGTTTGACGAGATCTGCAACCTGTTTCGGAGTCATATCAGCTTTTACTATGTAGCCAAGGACATTATTCTGCTCGATAGATTCAGGTGCTTCGCTCTCACCCATGTTGGTTAGGATGATGACTTTTATATCCTTACCCCAATCCACTTGGCGGAGCTCCACAAGCATTTGGTCACCACGCATCTCTGGCATCATCAGATCGAGCAGTACGATATCTGGTGATTCTGCCTCGATAAGCTTCAATCCGGTTATTCCGTTTTCAGCCGTTACAACAGTGAAACCCTCAGATTCGAACTTCATTCGATACATCTGAACTATAGCTATGTCATCTTCTATAATCGCTACTTTAGTCATATATCTATACTCTATATACACTAGCTAATGTTTGCAATATGTTATATTTGGTTAAGGGTTTAATGTAGTACGAATATTTGTTTATTGCATTATTATATGATTTATTATATCATTGTGAAATAAATTAAACGTCAAAAAAGAAATTAAAATAGCATGAGCATGAATGCACCAGGATTCGACAAAGCACTAAGTTTATTCCACGAAATGGCGGAAAGCGTACCGGCTTATTCGGCTTTTCTGAAAGAGAATAGGATCAATCCAAGTACGATTATTGACGAAACTAGCTTTAAGCAGGTGCCAGTAATCAATAAGGAAAACTACTTAAGAAGGCATAGCTTGCAAGACCTTAGCTGGAATGGGTCCTTAGAAAAGACCAGTATGATATCCATGAGTTCGGGATCTTCGGGTGACCCGTTTTTTTGGCCGCATGGGGAAGAACAGCACCTAGAAGGCGTACAAATACACCGTGAAATTTTAGAACGTATATTTGAAACTGAACATAAAAGAACGCTAGTCGTAGTTTCCTTCTCAATGGGCACCTGGATTGCGGGACCATTCACAATGCTCTCAGCTATAGGGGTTTCTAAGTATCATAGCGCTTTAAACGTTGTAACTCCTGGCATAGATAAGGAAGATGCTGTCCGTGCCATCCTGGGTTTGGAAAGTGAGTATGAAAGAATAATTATATGTGGCTACCCGCCTTTTGCTAAAGATATTTACGAAAACCTAATCTCTAAGGGTTTCAACCCGCCGGAAGGAAAAGTTTCATTCGTTTTTGCGGGTGAAAGCATAGACGAGAACTGGCGTGAATTCGTTCTAGAGGAGGCAAACATAAGTGATATGCTGCATGGCAGCGTCAATGTTTACGGAAGTGCCGACGCCACTATCCTTGGCCATGAAACACCTCTGAGCATAGCTATTAGAAGAGCAATTAGCGAAAATGATAATCGTGCGATTGGTAGCTCTTTGTTTGGGTCGAATACGCTACCTAGTCTGGTTCAGTATTATCCGGATATGCGATATTTCGAGGAAGTGGATGGTTCGTTAGTGTTCACTTCACGATCAGGCATACCTCTCTGTCGCTATGAAATTGGAGATCAGGGTAAGGTTTTTGGTTTCGAAAAAATAAACACAATGTTAAAGGAAAATTTTATCGATCCAGACTATGGCTCAATCAAACAGCTTGAGCATTGGAAAGGACTACCGTTAGTGTCTATCAATGGTCGTAAAAATCAGACAATTAGTCTGTATGGCTTGTTAATATACCCAGAAAACATAAAATCTGCCTTAATTCAACCGGAGCTTCGAAACAAGCTTACTGGCAAATTTAGAATGAGAGTAGAGAACGATGAGGCACTAAAGCAAGTTTTTACAATCGACCTAGAGCTAAAAGATGGTGTCGCTAAAGACTCGATAGGTATAGAAAGCATAAAACACAGCATTATGTCTAAGTTGGAAATGGTCAACTCTGAGTATAGAAAGCTCAGAAACTCAGTGGGTGAAAGAGCACATCCAGAGCTTAATTTCTTTGAATACGACCACCCCGATATTAATAATGGTAAAAATAAACATAGGTGGAACAAATAAAATGGGTCAAAGCCGACTTACTAGTAGTGAGAATAAAGATCTGCCTGATTTTTTAGGTATATTAGCAGGTAATTATAGTAATGATGAATCTTCCAAGGTAATCATTTTCGACATGGCAATCAAGGGTTCAGACAAAAAGTTTAAGAAGTTTGTCGAGTCGACTAAGAATATTGAACTAATCGACGACTACAGCGAACAGTTGGCAGAACTATTTGTAAGCCGGAGCCCACAGCTTTACAGAGCGCAGAAAGAGGTTAAGCAGAATTCTATAATTGATCTAATAACAGGCCATTATTCTGGCCTGCCTTCGTGGAGAGTCGGTAGTTGGGTCTACTATCCATGGAGCAACAAACTTGTTCACGTTCTAGAGAAGAGTTTGTTTAATGAAGTGCAAACAATTCGTAATAAGAATCTTATTACCGCGGAGGAGCAGAGGAAATTCGCAGATTTTAAGATTGGTTTTGCTGGAATGAGCGTTGGGAGTAACGCTGCAATTGCTACCACAATACAAGGTGGCGCAAGACAGCTAAAATTAGCCGATAATGCAGTTATCAGCGCATCGAATTTGAACAGGATAATAACGGGTGTGCATAACGTCGGAAAAATAAAATCGGTAGTCATAGCGCGTCAGCTACTCGAAGCCAGTCCATACCTAGACCTGCATAGAGTAGAAGATAATATTAGTAAGGCAAATATAGAACAATTCTTCACTAAACCCTGGAAGCTAGATCTAGTTGTTGACGAGGTTGATGATCTTGAAATAAAAGTAATGCTAAGGGTTGAAGCCAGAAAAAGAAGGCTACCCGTTGTCATGGTGACAGATCTCGGTGACGATGTGATGCTCGACGTGGAAAGGTATGACCTCGAAGATAATCTTCCTCTATTTCACGGGTTGGCAGGCAATATAGATGAAGTTGTATCGCAAAGAACCTTAACTCATAGAGAGTGGCTACGATATGCTACAACAATAATTAATACAAAAAACGTACCTATTAAAATGCAGAAATCGCTATTAGAAATAGGAACTAAAATCGTAACGCAACCACAGCTTGGGGGTACGGCTATGAGCGCAGGTGCGGCAGTAGCTTATGCCATACGCAAGATTGCAAATGGGGAAGATCTTAAGAGTGGTCGAAGTATCAGTTCATTTGATCGAGATTTTCTAAAAAGCGGTAAAAGTCTAAAGAAAAAGAATATTCACAGAAAGCACACTAAATCAGTGCAACGCACCTTAGACGCTATGTAGTAATACGCCAGAAATGCTTCTTCGTGGTGTTTGTGGATGATTGCAAGAGTTTTGTCCGACCCTTATTACTAGCTGAAGTCGTTTATTCTTTGCATACTTTTCTTCGATTTCCTCGTGCAGATCACCGGCCTCGACCGGGCCAGCGCTCGAGCTTTGTTTTAAACCCATTGATTCCGCAGAGAGCATGATTTCTAGACATAATCGCCCGGTATTAAACCAGTATTTATCAACATCACCGTCAGCAAATATCAAAATTATCTGGCCGCTGTTTTCGAACAAGTTTCTCTCACGTAGTTCAGTTGAATTGAGAAAAAGGCCAGTTTTTAATCTAATCTTTTCAAAAACCGAAGCAAAGAGATTGGGAGTTAGAGTGTCGAGCTGTAGTCCGATCGTTGTATGCTTATTCCGTCTCTTTACTAGTCCATCAAGTTCTTTTCGAAATCTCGGAATGGTTAGGGCTGTCTTTATCGCACCAGCATGCAGTTTAGATATATATTCTATATCGTCTGGATCATTTAGAAAGCTCAAAGTTAGATCGAGCATGTCGGCATCTAGTCTCTCTACGTCGCTCGGTACTAGATGACTAGAGTTTTTTTGGAATTTATCCCTGCAGCTATGTCGGTTGTTTATGGCGTCCGTCAACTTCTTGTCGGTTGATTTATTTGATTGAGTTATGTTGATTTGAAAATTATGATTATTCGTATCGATATTGAAGTGCTTTATATTTAAATCAGCTTCAAACCCTAAGGCTTGACTGCTAACCAATATGCTCTGTACAAAACAACCCATGCTGGTCCACAGGCCGCGCAGGGTAGGGTCGCCAGCTTCGAGCTTCCGGTCACCATCTGCGTAGATCAAAAAACTCATTTTATCAATTTTTACGCTCCAAGGCTGGGTGTTATGAACAGACGGTGACCTGAGGGCCAGGGAAAGTATTGATTCCATTTGTTTATTAGGTTGAGTCATATGTGTTAAAACGCTTATACTTAGTATTAGTGCTTACTATAATACTACTAATAATTGTAATACTTGCAAATAGCCTAATAGGGTTAGGGGTTTTTCTGCGTAACCCAAAAAGCGCTACGAATATTTCATTTCTAGGCCTTACATCGGTTTTTACTATTTGGACAATAATCAATCACTTATCAATTGATGCTGTCGATAATCAACTCTTACTAGCAAGACTGGTGCTTTTTGTTGCGGCAGCGCTCAATTTAAGCGTGTTTATTGCTTTCGACACCTTGCCAGAAACTAAATTTCCAAGAAAGTTTTTAGTATATTTATCACTGATGGCAGTGACTGTTGCAGTCATGGCATTGGCATTGTCACCGCTAGTCTTTTCTAGTCTGGACGGACAAGGAGCACAGGCCTCCCCGGTCCCAGGGCTCGGTATAATAGTTTTCGCTCTACATACTATTCTATTTATTGGAGCAAGCCTCTTTTCCTTGATTAAAAAATACAGACTAAGCAAAAATCAAACCAGGAGACAGTTGAAGACAATTATATTTGGCACGCTTCTATCTTTCATGATGATAATTGGAACTAATTTCATTACAGTTACGCTGTTTGGTAGTATAAACTTTCTTCAATTCGCACCATTGTACGTTTTGGTCTTTGTGTCATTTTTTGCATATGCAATTGTTAAGCAGCGCTTTCTAGACATACGGTCAATCATTGCGAGATCGGTCACATACTCACTTCTCGTAGTAACTGTCGGAGCAGTTTATGGTTTGGCTATATTCGCTGTATCCAATCTTTTACTTGGCAGCATCGATAATTCTGCGATCTACCAACAAGGAATATATATAATTATTGCAGTTTTTATCGCATTTACTTTTCAGTCGCTAAAAAAAATCTTCGACAAGATTACAAACAAAATTTTCTTTCACGATAATTATGATATCGATTCTGCTATGGCCGAACTTGGGAGGATAGTCTCAGAACAGATTAGTCTTGAAGTGGTCATCCATGCGGTAAATTTGCTGATAACGAACAATGTAAAGATACGAGACATAAGAACGGTCGTACTTGACGATGTCGGTTCTATTTATAGAATTGATTCTTTTGGCAAAACAAACGGTCTAGCTCCAAATATTAATAATCTAAAGCAGTTCGATAAATACAAGTTGAGCGTACTCGATGATTTAGATAAAGAAAGCAACAGAATTATCGCCTTCAAGAGACTGGACGTAGCGGTTGTAGCGACCCTTAGGACAGTGGATGGCGTGGTTGGCTACGTGTTGCTTGGGCCAAAAGAAAACGGAAGTACGTATAGGTCGCAGGATATTAAGTTTCTGGAGATTGCTGCAAAGCAATTGGCGATCGCGGTTCAGAATGCTCGCTACTTCTCACAAATATCGGAGTTTAACGCTACGCTTCAGGATAAGGTTGATAAGGCAACGGCTAAGCTTGAGAAAACAAATGAAAAACTCAAAGAGCTTGACACTGCTAAGGATGAGTTCATTAGCATGGCATCACATCAGCTTAGAACGCCCCTAACGACAGTCAAGGGTTACTTGAGCATGCTGCTAGAGGAAGATGCGGGAAAGCTTAGCGCGCAGCAGAAAGAGTTTATTGAGCAGGCCTTTGGCAGCTCTCAGAGGATGGTATATCTGATTGCTGATTTACTAAACGTTAGTAGACTAAGTACTGGTAAGTTTGTGATTGAATCTAAGAATAGTGACCTTTCAGAGATTATTGAGCAGGAAGTTGAGCAGCTTCAGCGCAGCGCCAAGGCTAAAAATATAAAGCTGAGCTACAAAAAACCTAAAGACTTCCCGCGAGTTGAGATTGATGAAACTAAGATTCGCCAAGTTATTATGAATTTTACAGATAATGCGCTCTACTACACTCCGAGCAAAGGTAAGGTCGAGGTCAGTTTAGAAGAATCTGGTAAGAGTATTGAGTTTAAAGTTAAAGATAGTGGTATCGGAGTACCTCAGGCCATGCAGCATAAACTATTTACGAAGTTTTACCGAGCAGAAAATGCCCAAGCTGTTCGCCCAGATGGGACTGGGTTAGGCTTGTTTATGGCCAAGAAGGTTATTCTAGCCCAAGGCGGATCGATAATTTTTAACTCTAAAGAAGGCAAGGGTAGTACGTTTGGATTTACCTTCCCAAAGCAGAAAATCCTAGCTAAGGAACATGCCGAGTCAAAGAAAACGGACGAGCTAGTTAGTAGACCCGTTCCTAATTTAGTTGACGAACCGAAAAGCTCTAATCCGAAGAAGATTCAAGTTACGACTAAGTAGATTATCCAGATAATTCCAGCGATAATCACCGCCAGCGCTGATCTCATTGACCAGCCGATTATCTTTAGCTTGTTTTCAGACACCCAGTCACGCCAGTTGGTTTTGCCATCGACTTCGAACTTCTTGATTATTGGACCTTCTTGCGCTGCGTCACGTCCGGTGTATTTCTTATTGCGTTTTTTCTTTGCCATAGCCCATAGTATAGACCATGGAGAAAGCAAAATTAACTTTAACACCGATTTCGGCTGGATTTCCTAACGCTGCC
>JAGPDM010000039.1 GCA_018057585.1 Candidatus Saccharimonadota bacterium | reverse complement strand
AATAGATCTAAATCGTTAACTCTCTTATCTGTTATGACAAAGGCCGCCAGCTCTTTAACAGCGACTGCCATTGATTTACTTTGAAGCTCGGCGACAAACCCCTTAGCTATCTGGCGACGCGTCATGAGGCCTCCTTGATAGCTTTTTCGATTAGCTTGGCGTCTTTAACTGCGTCAAGTTTCTCATCGATAATTGCTTCAGTTGCACTGGCAACAAGTGATTTAACTTCGTTCTGCAGTTTACTCTGTGCCGCCTTAACGTCTGATTCAATTTTGTTATGGGCGTCAGCGATCATTTTAGCGGTTTTATCTGCTGTACGATCCTCAGCTTCCTTGAGCATGACTCCAGCTTCACTGTGAGCCTTACCAATAACTTCATCAGCTTCTTTTCGAGCCTTAGCAATTAGCTCTTCTTGGCGTATTTCGGCATCAGCCAGGTTTTTAGCTGCCTGTTCGGCATTTACTAGACCCTCATCTATCGTACTTTTGCGATCAGCAAGAGCTTGGTTGATCTTGTCGAGCGCAAACTTGCGAATAACAATAAAGAGGATGACGAACGTGCCAGCCTGCAAAATAATCGCGACAGGATCAATCCCGAGTGCAGCGATGCCTTCCGGCTCCGCGCTAGCTGATTCTGATGCAAATTGTATAAACTGATTAATCACGTTCGTCTCCTTAACTTTATATGTCGTCTTATTCTAGTATAACTAAATCAAGACATTTTTGTCTTATCGTCAGAATTAATCTGTGATAAGGAAGGCTGCTAGCAAGAAAGTCAAAAGAGCAGTCACCTCGACCATAGCCGCGATGATGATGATTTGACCTGCCGCCTTACCAGCTTCTGGGTTTCGGCCTAGAGCTTTCATGTAGCTGCTACCGATCCAACCTAGAGATATTGCAGCTGCTGTCATTGCAATACCAGCGGCGTAAGCCTTTGGTGGTACAGTTGAGCCTTCAGCTACAAATTGTAATAGTGCGTTCATATTGTTCATCCTTTTTTCGTCCGGTATATTGGACTACTTTTTTAAATGATACTCATTACTCGTTCCGAAACCTCGACCCATAGTGTCTCAGAACGAATATTAGTAGCACTTACATTAATCTATTAAGGGTGAATCTCCCTTGCTATTAAAATCTCAGGATCAGACATAGTTGGAGCATCGGTAGTTTCATGTTCGGGGTCGCTGTGGGCGATTGCTAGACCTAGATAAGTCGCAGACAGCACCGTGAAGACGTAGGCTTGAATGCCCGCAACCAGAACTTCAAACAGCACGATTGGCAGCAAGGTAAAACTGGCACCGTAGCTACCGACATAGGCAAAGACTGCTATTAAGATTTCGCCGACCGCAGTATTGAGGAATAGCCTAAGCGACAAGCTGATGATCCTAGTAAATTCACCAAATACTTCCAATATACCGATGAATAGATTTATAGGGTTGAGTGGTTTGTCGGTAAAATAATGCTTTAAGTGACCTAAAAATCCAGATTCTTTGATTGAAAAGTATTGGACAATCAAGATTGCGATAACGCTCAATGCAATCGTGCCGTTAAGGTCAGCTGTAAATGGACGGAAGATAGGTGAACCGTTGACCGTCACACCTTCGCCAACCAGCGGAAATAATCCAGCAACGTTATTAAAGAAGATAAAAATAAAAAACGTTCCGAAAATCGGAGCGTATTTTTCAGCTTTTTTATGATCGTGAAAAATGCCTTCCAGCATATTGATCATAAACTCTAGTGACATTTCAAAAATAGTTGTCAGGACTCCAGCCGGTTTGATACCTACGCGCCTTGAAGCGACAGAGCCAATAATCGCAAGCGTTATTGCAACGACAACTCCATATAGGATCGAGTTGGTAATAGGAATTCCACCGATATGGAAAAGTGTTTCAGCTTTCAAGCTGATGTGAGGACCGGCTTCTGATGCAAATTGGCTGAGCTGATTCAACATTAGGGGGGTTATGTAGTCCTCAATTATTTAATATTACTGTAAGCTAATAGATGATTTTACATCTGTTATTTCACCTACTTACAAACAACAAAATATTAACAGTAAAACCAGACTAAATCAACACTAAAATAAGTTTTTATTATAATTTCTTTTAATCACTGGATAATGATTAATGTGGAATATCTTTAAAATAAGTTCAATTTCTTGAATTAAACGTATATTCTAGCTAGCCTTTACCTGACTTTAAATCGATAATTCGAGCTATAAACGTCTACGTGAGTTACCAGCTGCTCTGCAGGCTAGTAAATTAAGTCCACTTCTTGCATTCCTGCCTGATTTATCTCCCTGTTGAGCTACTGCATATCCCATATAATTCCTTATGTTTTAATTAATTATCTCATCAAAATGATACTTCCTAGTGCCTCAAATATCAATACCTTTGCGTAATTTAAATTTTTTTTGCAGCCATCAGACTACTAGCAATTTGGTGCCTGCATAGCCGAAAGATAAATGATACAATGTTTAAGCAGTTAGTTAAGTATCAAAATAGTGTCATCTATTTGTACAATAATGCTGCAGGATTGACATATATGATCTATCAAATAGCAAATAAAGCGCAGGAGGAATAACATGCCACAAGTACTAACAGATGCCGAATTCGACGAAAAAGTGAATAAAAGCCAAGGTCTAGTTTTTGTAGATTTTTGGGCTACTTGGTGCCCACCATGTCGAGCGATAGCACCGATACTAGAAGACATCGATAAAAATAATGATGATGTAACAGTTCTTAAGCTTGACGTCGATGCAAACCCAGCATCATCACAAGCCCATCAGATTGTCAGCATTCCGACCATTAAGCTATTCAAAGACGGTAAAGAAGTAGAGTCAATCATTGGTGTCCAGCCGAAACACGTCTACCAAGACTTGATTAACCAACACAGCTAAACAATGAACATTGCGATCGTAAGAAATATTAGCCATGAAGGACCTGGTCTACTGAAGCAGGTTGCTGATCGACGTGGCGATAAAGTGGTTGAAATTGATTTATCACGAGATCTTATAATGCCTGATCTAAATGATTTTGATGGCTTAATAATGCTTGGTGGACCCGACAGTGTTAATGACAACAGCACCAAGATTAAGACTGCACTGTCGATCACAAAACAAGCACTTGATTTAAATAAACCATACCTAGGTATTTGCCTAGGTCTTCAGCTGCTGGTTAAAGCAGCTGGTGGCGAGATAATAAAGAATTCAATTGCCGAACATGGCTTACTGGATCCAATTGGTAATCAGTTCAATATAAAATTAACTGCTGCTGGCAGGCAGAGTACGCTTTTTAAGCAATTACCAGATAATCTCGATGTTTTTCATCTTCACGGTGAAACAGTCGAACTTACTGAAGATATGACCTTGCTTGCTACTGGTAAGTACTGCGAAAGTCAAGTTGTACGAATTGGCAGCAAAGCATACGGTCTACAGTGTCATTTTGAATTGACTGAAGAAATGCTCAGTGAATGGATTTCAATTGATCCTGACTTGCAAAAGTTGGACAAAAGCCAACTACAAAAAGTATTTAATTACCAGCTTGAAAGCTACACTCGCACTGGCAAGCAGTTATTTAATAACTTTCTAGACTCTATTGACTAAAAATACGGATTTTTTGAGTGTTTTCCATTGCGTCTAATTGTTCGATAACCTTCGGATCAAGTTTTTCGGCGTCAATATCAACAATCGTGTAGGCTTGTTCACCGCGACTTTGATTGATTACATCTTGGACGTTCAACTCATGCTCAGCGATTATTCCAGTAATCTGATTAAGAATACCGGGCTCATTAACATGGGCAACAGTTATCCGAACACCGTTAGGTTTTCGCTTTAAGAAGATTCTAGGGAAGTTTACAGCGTTACGAATATTCCCACTTTCTAGATAGTCCTGGATTTGCTGAGCGACCATAACAGCACAGTTGTCTTCGGCCTCGTCAGTTGATGCACCGAGGTGGGGTAGGGCGATTACTTTATCGTGCTTGTAGGTTGTTTCGTTCGGGAAATCAGTCACGTAGTTACTTAGCTTGCCGGAATCTAAGGCTTTTATGACCTCTTCCTCATCAGCGACTTCACCACGACTAAAGTTTAATAGAACTGCATTATCTTTCATCAATTTTATTTTTTTGGCACCGATCAGGCCCTTAGTTGGCTCAATTAACGGCACGTGTAGTGATACGAAATCGCTACGCTCTAGTAGTTCATCAACAGATTCAACCTGCTCGACACCGGCATTAATCTGCCAAGCATTGCTAACGGTTATTGCTGGATCTTGGCCGATAACTTTCAAGCCAAGCTCTAATGCGGCATTAGCAACTCTGTGGCCAATTGCTCCTAGGCCAATAACTCCTAGGGTCTTACCGGGTAACTCAGCACCTTTAAATTTCTTCTTGCCGTCTTCGACTAGCTTGGCGAGATCACCGCCAGAAGAATCTAGCTCTTGCACATAATCAATCGCACTAGCGATATTACGTGAAGACAGTAAAAGACCTGCTAGAACTAGCTCTTTGACAGCATTGGCGTTAGCACCTGGGGCGTTGAAAACTGGAATTCCGCGAGATGTCATGTAGTCTACTGGCACGTTGTTGACACCGGCACCAGCCCGGCCAACCGCTAATACAGATTCAGCAATTGGCTCATCATGCAATTTGAAGCTCCTAAGCACAATTGCATCTGGATCTTTTTCTTTATCGCTAATTTTGTAAACCTTGCTATCGAATTCTGCTAGTCCAAGTGGTGATATCGCGTTGTAGGTTTTGATAGAGAATTTAGCCATTGTTTTTTTCGAACTCCTTCATAAATTTAATTAGTGCATCAACGCCAGCTTCTGGCATCGCATTATAAATGCTTGCCCTCATGCCACCAATCGAACGATGGCCTTTGAGTGTTTTTAGTCCAGCATTAGAAGCTTCCTCTAAGAATTTTTTGTCTAGCTCTGAATCGGCTAACGTAAATGGAATATTCATTTTTGAACGAAAAGCAATCTCTACTGCATTGTTATAGAATTCCGAGCTGTCAATGGCTATGTAAAGCTTTTCGGCTTTACATTTATTAACTTCAGCCATCGCTTCAACGCCGCCATTTTCTTTAAGCCATTCAAAAACCAAACCGCACATATACCAGCTGTAACACGGCGGGGTATTGAGCATCGAGCCGGCATCGGCCATGGCCTGCCAATCCCAGACAGACGGCGTGGTGCTTCGAGCATTGCCAATTAAATCATTACGCGCAATCACTATCGTAACGCCGGCCGGACCGATATTTTTCTGCGCTCCTGCATAAATAACTCCATACTTACTAACATCAATCGGTTGACTTAAAATAGTTGAACTCATATCAGCAACTAAGGGCACGCCATCAGTGTCTGGAGTTTCAGCAAAAGCTACTCCTTCGATGGTTTCGTTCGACGTAATGTGTACATATTTAGAATTCTCATTCATTTGCCATGATGACATATCTGGCACCGATGTGAAGCTATCGGCCTTTGCAGCAACATTAGCATTCAAATACTTTGCCGCCTCTTTAACCGCCTTTTTACCCCAGCTACCATTCACAATGTAATCTGCCGTATCGTCCTGGCTAGCTAGATTAAGCGGAACAGCCGCAAACTGCCCACTAGCTCCACCTTGCAAAAACAAAACGCTATAATTATCTGGAATCTTCATAAGTTCACGCAAGTCTGCTTCCGCCTTTTCAGCAATCGAAACAAACTCTTTGCCACGATGGCTCATCTCCATGACTGACATTCCAGAATTGCCCCAGTTTTGTAGCTCGTTTGCGGCCTTTTCAAGGACAGCTTCTGGCAAGACCGCTGGTCCGGCGCTAAAATTATAAACAACTTCTGACACGTTTACCCTCCAATAAGTTAGATTTAAATTGTAACAAGCAAACGTTAAAACACAAATTAGTTACGGATATTTTTGCCTAGAACTTTACCAGCTTCATCAACTTCATAAATATGTAGCTCGGCTGTATTAATTTCTAGCTTGTCGACCTCGTTATCCGATACTTGATCTAGATACTTAATAAGCGCTCGAAGAGTGTTGCCATGCGCAACAATAATCACGTTCCTACCATTTTTAAGATCTGTTAGAATGTACTTCTCGTAGTAGGGGATGACACGCTCATACACTTCTTTCAGGGTCTCGCCTTCTGGCACATGTTGATCCCAGCGTCGTCGCAGCTTGGCAAACTCATCATGACCGATTTCTTCGATAACCTCGGTGGTTGTCATTCCTTCGTAAACGCCGTAGTCACGTTCATTCAGACTCTCAGAGACCGTGGTTTGCAGGGACGAGAGCCGTAGTTCTTGCTTAATAATATCTAAGGTTTGTTGAGCTCTGCTAAGCTCGGACGTGTAGGCTTTATGTAGCTCAATATCTTGGAGATTAACAGCAGCATGCCTGGCTTGTCTTTTGCCCTTTTCTGTCAGGCCGACATCTGTTCGACCGGTCCATTTCGATAAAGCATTCCACTCACTTTGGCCATGACGTGCGAGGACCAAGTAGGTCACAGACTAATCGGTAATCTTTACTTTAGAGAGCTTGGCATGATTTTCTAAGGCTTCCTCGATCCGTAAAAGCTCATTGTATTTAGCAACTCGATCGGTCCGCGACAGACTACCGGTTTTGATTTGACCAGCACCTAAGCCGACGGCAATGTGGGCGATGGTCGTATCTTCGGTTTCGCCACTACGGTGAGATATTATTGTGTTCCAACCAGCCTTCTGGGCCATAATTACAGCATCGATAGTTTGGGTTAGTGTACCGATTTGATTTGGTTTAATCAGAATAGCGTTTGCAGATTTCTCCTCGATTGCACGCTTTAGAAACGTAGTGTTAGTCACTAGCAAATCATCGCCAACAATCTGAGTATTACTACCGATTCTGGCTGTTAGTTTTGACCAGTTTTCCCAGTCATTTTCATCTAAACCGTCTTCGATTAAAGTTATCGGGTATCTTG
>JAGPDM010000009.1 GCA_018057585.1 Candidatus Saccharimonadota bacterium | reverse complement strand
TAATTCAAATCCTACCGGAGGGGATTTGTTAGTTTCCTTTTGTATGGGCATAAAGGAGGAGCTTCCTGATGAGTGAGTGTTATTTCAACAATAAGACATTCAGACTTACCCTTTAGGGGCGACCGTAAGGGAGTTGTCTGAATGATTGTTGATAATATAACAACGAACTCATAAAGAACGACGACAGCCCAGGAGTTTGCGACACTTGTCGGTACAAGTGTCATTAAATTTTTTGGCAGCTTGGACAAATATGAGTGCCTCGGGCCGCTACTCTAGTTTTTTCAATAACTGTTCCGCAATTATCACAAGGCTGGCCTTCTTTGCGAAAAACCTTGGCAAGGCTCAGGTAGCTACCTCGCCCACCTTCGGCGTTAACGTAATTCCGGTCGCTACTACCTCCCTTTTCAATCGATAGATTCATAACAAATTTAATTTCTTCTAGTAGCTTCTTTAATTCAGCATCAGTGACGTCTTTTACTTTTCTGTCTGGGTGAATTCTGGCGGCAAATAAAGATTCGTCAGCATAAATATTACCAACTCCTGCCAGAACAGTCTGGTCTAAAATTGCTGCTTTCACCGATGTATTAGCTCGACGGCGAACTCTGAGGATGAATTCTTTACTCGTGAATTCATCAGTCAATGGTTCTGGACCAATTTTCTTGAAAAAATCTATATTTGGAATCTCAATTGTTGGTAGAAGTCTCATCCAACCAAATTTACGCTGATCATTAAAGAATAGTTTGTCTCCAGATGTAAAAGTGATCTCTACTCTCGTCGAACGGTCAGGTAGCTCATTAATAAAGCTATCATTTGGGTGGCCTGCAGCAAATCTTTGTTCGCCGACAAAGACCATCTGACCTGTCATCTTCAAGTGAATAACTAATGAGTAGTCACTATCTAAATCAATCATCAAAACCTTGGCTCTTCGCCGTACATCCGTAACTTTTGCACCAATCATAAACTTATCTACATCAATATCGCTATTTGGAAAACTCTTTGGCCAATTATGTGATTCATTAGCAATTTGCTGATTAATAATTAACTTATTCAATCCCCTTTTAACTGTCTCGACTTCAGGCAATTCTGGCATTTTTATTCTTTCTCAAATAGATAATTAATAATGCAAATCCAACATTAATAATCCACCACATGATCGGATTAACTAAAAGCTTCAAACTATATTGGTCAAGAATAATTAGTATCAAACTGTATTTGAATGCAGCTATTGCATACGAACTCAGAGTTTCTTCAAATGGAAATTCTATTGTTTTACGCAGCGTCGGAATAAATGCAGCAAGTTCGATTAAACTAACGATTGAGATCGCAATTAAAGGGTTATCAGCAATTAGCCAGATCGGAATTGCTAAAAGACCGATGATGAAAAGCAGTATATCTACTTTTTTTATTCGCTTGCGGCTTTTAGCTTGCAATGAGAAATAAAGAGTGAAGCTAAACATTATCGACATCATTCCAATTGGCCAAGCTGCTGGTCCACCGCCTTCTAGCAGCAGGAAAAAGAAAACTATCGTATTTGATAGTGTCCATAGCGACCAAGAAAAAAAGTGTGGCGTTGTTTTGCCTTTATAACAATCATAAAGATATGGCAGGTAGCCAATTATCGTTAGTGCCGTAGCAAATACACCAAGTATTTGGCGTATGCTCTCGCTCAAAGTTCACCCCAATTATTACCAATTTTTGTGTCGACGGTTATTTTAACGGGTAGTTTGGTATAGATTTGCTCCATAGTTTGCTTCATCATCTCGGCTACTGTTTCTGCTTGGCTCTCGGGGCACTCAACAAGGATTGAATCATGTATTTGCAATAATTGATGAGCATTCTTAGGAAGCTTCTTCTCTAGATCGATCATCGCCATCTTCATTAGATCAGCTTCCGTTCCCTGGATCGGATGGTTTTGTGTCGCTCGTTTCGCCGCTTCACGTACAACAAAATTACTACTTTTAAGATCCGGACTTGGTCGCCTACGACCAAATAGTGTTTCAACATAACCGTTATTTTTAGCATCTTCGATTGTCTTTTCTATATACGATTTTAGTGGTTTTCTTAGCTCGAAGTATTTGTCTATGAAAACCTTGCTTTCGGCCATCGTCATGCCGGTACGTTGAGATAAGCCATGAACACCCAGGCCATACATAATGCCGAAATTAACTTCTTTGGCTGTGTTCCTAATCTGCGGGGTGACATCTTCGGGATTGATTTTGTGTATCTGCGCAGCAGTTTGCGTATGGATATCTTTGTCATTATTGAAGGCTTCAATCATGTCTTTGTCGCCAGACAAAACAGCAGCAAGACGTAGCTCGAACTGGCTATAGTCGGCACTAACAAACACATTGCCTTCATCTGGTATAAAGGCATTTCTAATAGTTTTGCCTAGTTCTGTTCTAGTTGGAATATTCATTAGATTGGGGTCACGACTGCTCAGACGGCCACTGGCAGCGGCATCGAGATCAAATGTCGTGTGCACCCTGCCGTCTTCATCAATCTGTTCTGGGAGTGTGTCAACATAGGTACTTTTAAGCTTAGTCCACTCACGATAATTCAGGATTAGATCGATCATTGGATGCAAGTCTTTTAGCTTCATCAGCTCGCTGTGTTTCGTGCTGTAGCCACTCTTGGTCTTCTTGATAAATTGTGTTGGCAAACCAAGATTTGTATACAAAATACTTGCAAGCTGGGATGGTGAACTAATATTGAACTCTTGGTCAGCATAGCCGTAGATTTCTTGCTGGACATCGCTGATTTGGTCTTTAAGTTCTGCGCTCATTTTGTGTAGATAATCGGCATTCAACTTGATGCCTTTGTGCTCCATGCGAGCTAGCACTGGGATCAGTGGCCACTCGATATCGCTAGCTACACTAGCAACCTTCTTTAGTGATTTAAGATCATCCTGTTGCTCGTTATATAGCGCCCAAATAGCTGACAGTATCTCTATTGGCTCAGTGTCTTTAACTTCATTGCCAAGCAGGCCAGTAATTGATGTGTCACGTTGTAGCGAGTTAATAAGAAACCCAGCCACTCTAACGTCATGTGCAATCTCTGGTAGATTTACCCCCAGATCAATTAGTAGTTTTAGAATTTCTTTGAGATCGTAGCCAATTAATTTTGGTTTATTTGTAGAAACGTAACTAGCGAACGTTTTCCAGCTAATCTCATAAGCAGATTCGCTATATGGGCTTATAAACACACTATCCGCATCCCAATGAATGACAACCTCCGCTGGAAGCCCTTCCAGCTTATCAGTTTTTTTAATAACCATACCTTGTAGTGAAAAAGCTTGTCTATTTTTTTGCTTTGCCGCCTGTTGATCATCCTGCCACGAGTCTGGTATCTGATTCAGCAGACTCTTAAACTGAAATTGACGAAGCTTTTCTTTAACCGCAATAGGATCAACATTATTTATATCGCTAGCCTCTAGATCAAGCTCAACAGGAGCGTCAGTCATGATATGGACAAGCTCTCGGCTCATAAACGCCATGTCTTTATCGGCGATGAGCTTCTTTTTGACACTATCTTTAATCAACTCGATATTATCGTAAATATTTTCAAGCGTGTCATATTTAAGAACCAGTTCTTTAGCAGTCTTTTCACCAACACCTTTTACACCTGGGATATTATCACTACTGTCGCCCTTTAAGGCTTTGTAGTCATCGAATTTCTCTTTGGAAAAACCAAACTCCTCCTGGATCAAAGCGTCATCGTATTCCTTTATATTCGTCAGGCCCTTTTTGAGGGCGAACAGCTTAATATTGCGATCAACCATCTGAAGCAAATCCATGTCGCTTGTTACTAGGATTGTTTCAATACCCTGTTTTTGTGCCTGCAATGCTAATGTGCCCATGATATCATCAGCCTCGTAGTCATCCTCTTCAAGCAGAGGCCAACCGAAGGCCCTTAAAAGATCGTGCAAGTGCGGAATCTGTTCACGCATGTCATCCGGCATCGGCTTACGGCCAGCCTTGTACTCAGGATAAATTTTGAGCCTAGAACGGACGTTTGTCTTTGCCTTGTCCCACGCAACAATTACGTAATCTGGGTCAATCTTTTTGATAATCTGCAAACCCAAAACCGCGAACCCATAGACTCCGCCAGTCGGCGTACCGTCAGGCAAGCTCAAGTTTGGCATTCCATAGTAACCTCTATAAAAAACTGATTTTCCATCAATTACAACAAGTCGCTTCATGTCACAAGTATAACAGATGTATGTTCTAAGATTAGTTCATGCGAATCATTGCCGTGGCTTCGGCAAAGAAAGTTCCAAGGTCCGTGTCATTATTGAGCGAGATATCAGCCAGATCCCTGACTGCACCAATATTCTGCTCGGCCTTTGAGCTGTTCTCTGGCTTATTCAGCTCTTTTTCTTCGCTGGCCTTAAAGGCTTCTAGTGAAATAACCTCCTCGTCACGACCTCGTTTATAGGCTCTCTCATATCTGGTCGTTACTGGTGCATCGACAAAAATCAGATTTCCTCCGACGGCTTTCAGTGATTCCACCTCACCAACAGACCTGATACCGCTGATCGCAACCTCTGGATTGCCGACTGCCATACCAAGAGCCATATCAATAAGAACTCCGGCACCCTTTTGCTGACGCATTTCGTTTGCGTATTCAAATAAAAACTTTCTGTCTATTGATCCGTACTTCTCTTTGGCACCAGCCCGAACAATATCGCTGGTCGAAACATGAAAAAAGCCATTATGCTCTAGCCAATCAGCTAGTGTGTCTTTCCCACTAGCAAATGTACCTGCAACTCCGTATATTCTGGTCATCTTAAGAAATCTCGAACTTTTCTCTTAAGTGTGAGAAGAAATCATACTGTTCAAACTCAATAAATTTGGTGCATTGTTCTGATTTTGTAATTACAATTTGATCATTTTTCTGTAAGGAAAAAAGATCAGAGCCATCTGCATCAAGTACGACATCCGCCGGTTCACCAGAACTAAGCTTGAGTTGTCCATGGTTTCTAAATTCATCCACAACCACTGTGACTTTTTGATCTTCAGCCACGATCAGGCTTGGAGTCGGTACGCTATGATCGAGTAATTCAGTCACGATCAATGCCGGAACGCTTGGCGTTAGAATTGGACCGTGAGCCGACAAATTATACGCAGTTGAACCAGTCGGGGTTGAGACTAAAACGCCAGTGCCTCGCATAGTTAGATACGGCTTGTCATCGATAGCTATATTCAAAGCAACAACGCTCAGCGGACTACTAATAACTACATCATTGAGAGCGACTGTTTGGAAGATAGCCTCTCCACCCCGATTAACTGTTGCGTCTAATAGGGTTCGCTCTATCACTGTGTAGCGACCCTTGATAACATCTTCTAATGCTTCTTCGATGTCTTGCTTACGATCTATGCTGGCTAGAAAGCCAACGGTACCTCTATTAACACCGAGAATTTCGGCACCACAAGCCTGAAATTTACGAGCCGCCTCCATCATTGCACCATCACCACCGATAACTACCACAAGGTCTGGATTATCTTCGACAAGCTCAAGTCTACCGTCAGCCCAAGCTTTGATTTTGCTAACTGTTTTAGCTATTTCGTCGGTTTCGTATCGGAAAAATATATGTGCACGTTTCATAGTTCTATTTGATTCGTCTTTATCATAGATTAACTATACAAGATAAAAAGCTACAATAGCTACAGTGCCTATAGAAAGAGCTGCTGTTGCATAAGTTTGTTTAGAGGATTTTGATAGACCACCGTATTTCTCAATATTCTCTGTAACTAGCTTTGGATAGATTATGTATCTAAATAGTTCAGCAGATTTACTAAATGATAGTATTAGAAACAAATAGATTATTTTTTGTGTCGAATCGGCGGCTTTATCAGAAATTACATAAGTTAAAAATAGGGCTACAGAGAGAAATATAATCGGCAAAATAAATTCTGTTTTTATTTTATTTTGTTGATTAGGGTTTTCCATTTTCATCATCTACTGCAAGTAGTCTTTGAGTTTTTTACTATCGGTACTTTTGCGAAGTTTAGTTAGAGCCTTAGCCTCAATCTGCCTAATACGCTCACGGGTAACACCGAACTCACGACCAACTTCTTCTAGAGTATGAGTTTTGCCATCATCTAAACCAAACCGCATGCGTAAGATCTTCTGTTCACGCTCCGAGAGTCCTGTAAGTATTCGATTAACGTGCTCGCGTAGTAGTTGCTGGGTCGCGGTTTCTTCTGGAGCTGGAGTGTCTTCATCTTCGATGAAATCTCCTAGCACGGAATCTTCTTCGTCATCACGGACCGATTGATCAAGACTAGAGATATCCTGCTTGATCTTCATAATATGCTCAACTTTTTCGACTTCAATTTCCATCTCTTTAGCTAGCTCTTCGTTGGTTGGCTCGCGGTTAAGCTCCTGAGTCATGCGACGGTGAGTCCGAAGAAGCTTGTTGATCGTCTCTACCATGTGAACAGGAATGCGAATTGTTCGAGCTTGATCAGCGATAGCACGCGTAATCGCCTGACGTATCCACCAAGTAGCATACGTTGAGAATTTAAAACCCTTATCTGGATCAAACTTCTCAACCGCTCGTAGCAGTCCAGTGTTACCCTCTTGAATAAGATCGAGCAAATCAAGTCCTCGACCTACATATCTTTTGGCAATTGATACAACTAGCCTCATGTTGGCTTCGGCCATGTGGTCTTTTGCTTTTTTATCACCAGCTTGGACCTTCTTAGCTAAAATAACTTCTTCTTTGGCGTTCAAAAGTGGAATCTTACCAATCTCACGCAAGTAAAGCCGTACTGAGTCATCAGCAATATCATCGATGAATTTATCGTTCTGCTTGATTAGCTCTTCCTCTGTAGGTTCGTCATCTTCTTCACCGTTTGTTGTGATTTTAACACCGTTATCAACAAGATCACCGTAGAAATTATCTAATACATCCGCATTTTCCTCGACATCGGGTATGCTCGCGAATATCTCTTTCTGGTCGATTGTGCCGGCCTTTTTTGACTTTAATAGCAGTTTCTGGACAATCTCTTCATAGATTATTTCGGCTTGAGTCTTATCCTCTTGAGGTTTTGCTGCTGCCTTTGCGCTACGGTCTCCAAGATTTTTCTTAGGTTTGGTGGCTCGTTTTACTGGTTTCTTGACTGGCTTAGTAGCTTCCTTGGTTTTTTTTGAAATTGGCTTTTCTGACACCTTTTTAATTTTTTTTATCTCTTTTTCAACTACATTAGAATCTTTTTTTACCACTAATTTTCCTTTACCTTAGTTCTGATTGATATTGCTCAAGTAATTTCTGAACAGCTTCTTGGTCGCCTCTTTGTTCGGCTTCCCTAATAGCGCTACTTAAGTCTTGTTTTGTTTGCTGTTTTGATTTCTCTATTAACCGAGTACGGAGGGCACGAGCTTCTTCAAGCCTTTGATTTTGTGTCCAGTCGCCGTACAGTTCTTCGGCTTTAAACCGTAGTATTGTGACATACTCCGCATGCTCAGGCAACTTTCCAGAATCTATTATCTCCGCCCTGCTACCTTCAAAAACATTTGGAGTTAATTTTAGTGTTTCAATTATTGACGGTTCTAGCAAAGCTAAACCAATTAAACTTTCCTCAGTATTCTTACGCTCGTCGATATCTTCCACTTTGTATTTTGATTCTTTAACTCTTTTTGGTTTAACTTTGTTCTCAGATAATTGCAATTTTCTTTTTACTGCATCGAGACTGACATCAGTTTTATCTGCGAGTAGTTTCATATAGTGCTCTTGCTCGATCGGATCACTCAGCTTAGTGATGATTGGTGCTAGTTGGTTACTATAGCTAGTCTTACCTGATCCGGTCTCTAGGTCATGTTCCTTCTCTAGGTGTGCAAACAGCCAATCCATTACATATATTGGCTCTTCGGCAGCCTTCTGCCACGCCCTTAGGTCTTTTTGGATTAAGTCATCCGGGTCGCTACCGTCGGGTAATGTAATAATTGATAGATTTATCTCTGCGTTTTGCGCAATCGGAATTGCCCGCATAGTTGCAGCCACTCCAGCTTTATCTTGGTCAAAAGCAAAGGCGACGTTATCAGTTAGCCGTTTGAGTTGCTTTAGCTGATTAATGGTCAGGGCTGTTCCAGCTGTCGCTACGACATTTTTTACATTAACCTGATGTGATGCTAGAACGTCAAAATTGCCTTCAACGATTACTGCCTGGTTTTTTTCACGGATGAATTTCTTGGCTTGATGTAGACCGAAAACATGATTGCTCTTGTCATATAGAAGCGTTTGCTGGCTATTTATATACTTAGGCATACCCTCGTCAAGCACCCGGCCAGTGAAGCCGATGACTCTGCCCTGGTTATCACTCAATGCGACTAAAACTCTGCCAAAAAAAGCATCAACAATCTGATTATTCCGCTGTTTGACTAAACCAGCTTTCAGTAATTCGTCGTCGCTAAACTTGCGTTTTCTTAAGAAGTCTCTAAGCGCCGTGCCTGTTCGAGGTGCATAGCCAACTAAAAAGTCTGAAATTGTGTGTTTATTAAAATGACGTTTTTTTGTTATGTAATCAATTGCTGATTGGTTTTGTAGCAAGCTTTGCTGATAATACTTTGCAGCCAGCTCGTGGGCATCAAATAATCGCTTTTTTTGTTCAGTCTTTTCGTTAGAACCACCGCTGTACTGCGACAGGTCAACGCCAGCTTTTTGAGCTAGCTTTTCTAACGACTCCCTAAAGGATAAACCATCCATTTTCATTACAAATTCGAAGTGATCACCACCCTCGCCACAGCCAAAACAGTGATAGATGCCCTTTTCAGGATTGACCATGAAGCTTGGAGTTTTCTCGCCGTGGAACGGACATAGCCCTTTCAAGTTGCGTCCAGACCGTTTTAATTCAATGTAGTCACCAATAACCTCATCTATCGACAGTCGTTGTTTAACCTCAGAAGCAGCATCCATATACTATAGCTTACAGTATTTCTTTTTCATCCGACACCACAGTAGTCGGTATGGCAAAAGCCATAGTGTTTATGGTTCAATGTTAGCATGCAACCTCAACAGCCATTTTATCAACAGCCTGGAGCGTTCCAAGTAGCGCCGGGCCCAGACAATAGTAAACGCAATAAACTGTTTATTATTATCGGAGTATTATTTGCTCTGGCCGTAATATTACTGATTATCAGCAGCTTATCAAAACCGGCTAATACTGGCATGTTAATACAAAAAGTCGTAGCACGGAATAATGAAGAACTTAGAGTAAACGAGCTCATAAGTAGCTACAGCAAAGACTATGATCTATTGCAGTTTAAATCGAACCTAACTATTTTATCAACTAGCGATAATAATAGCCTGCGGAGCTTCTTGGATCCAGAGACTAAGCCAAATGAGCTACTGATTGCCTCTGTGACAGATAATGATGTTGAGACGAGATTCAAAGAAGCAGCTAATATAAATTATTTTATACGAGAGTATAAATCGACTGTATCTAAACTACTTAAGGATAATCTGGCGGAATTGAAGACCATTAGAAAAGTTGCAAAAAAAGATGATCTTAAAAACACTTTAGATATAGCCATTGCCAACCATGAAGCACTACTTGGACAAATTGATAAACTAGAGTAAAGCCAGGAACTTAGACTACGGAATTATTTGGCTCGTAATATGGCCGCTGTTTCTAGGTTGGCTGAGGTTTCAGGTAAAGAGAATACACTATTACCCATACCTAAGGCTGAACTTGCTAACATATTTAATAAATTGATGTCACCAGTGTGCGGTTTGTCGTGAACATCAACAGCCTTAATTGCGTTAAGGCTTCCCCACTTCTGGACCCTGGTATTTATAAATAGAGTCTGGACCCTACCCTCAACTATAGCGCTCATAACCTGCCGAAACCCCCTAGCTGTCCTCTGCGGTTGTGACCTAATTAGTCTGTCAAACTGCGAATATGCCAAGTGTTGATCACGCCTGGCCAAAGGTTTTAGCGTAGCCCAGGCTCGATCACGCAGACCGAGCATCGTCATGCCGTCTGGACTTTTTGCTACATACTTTTGAACCGTGTGCTGGTAGCTTGAAATACCCTGATAGAGTGCGGCGATGTGAGGTAATCCAACCAAGATCAGTGGTTTCTGGGTCTTATTCAAATAAGGCGTAACTATATTGTCAACTGATCTTAATAAATGAAATATATCGGGTTTCTCGACCGGCTTGTTGTTTATCAAATTAATGCCATCACTAGAGCTGTCTACTACTTGTTTTGGTATATTATCAAGCTTTATCTCTTCTATGGCATGACGGTTAGTCCAAAACAGCCTAGGGCTGTTTTGATTCAAGGCTAGTATATGAAACTCGTCATCTGACACAGATTCAAGTAGTGGCACGATATCAAACTCGCTCCCAACAACCACGCTAGTGGGCAGGTCATCAGCCAGGTGATAAGCGCGGACGAAGTCCTTAGCAAGATAAATAGCTACCGATTTATCGGCCTTTCGCCACCACTCGCTTTTATGAAGTAACTCGTAACCAGCATAAAGTGCTGTGTGTTTTATAGACTGATCATTATATTCAATTGAAAGTTTATCTCGAGCTTCTAATAAAAGCTTGCGGAATCTAGAACGTAGAACGGCAAAATCACTAGTTGTCGTGGACATTACGATTGAAATTGATGGATTTTGTTTTGTATTGGCCAGTTTTTGTATCTCTGAACGAGTAAGCACTTTCATGCAAACCTCCTTCTGGCTTTAACGCACCTCAACACTGTATCTTAGGATAGACACAAGTTAACATAACCAATATATCATAAGTGTGATTATAAGTACAATGTTTAAGCTTTATTTAGTTATTTACTGATTGAGATTCTAGAAATGCGTGATCGATTAGGTCGAATATTTGTTGCTCTTCCAGCTGGCCTGTGTCTAAAATTGTTATCCATTTTTTTGGATCTAGCTTATGCCCTGGCATTACAGACTCGTATTCTGAAATTAGTGACTTTGCAAGCCCCGGGTTACAGCGCAGACTCAACCTAAGTGGCCGACTATTGCGACCAACATAGGCAATTCTTGTAGCATCTAGAGAGTACGCTAATAAATCATCGTCAAAGGGTTGGGAACTGATCGCTCCCTTGTCGTTTAAATACTTATCGACTTGATTAAATTCCAACATAACAGACATTATAGCAAATAGATTGAGCTTTAATGCATTCGATCTGTCTTGTTTCTCTGTGTCACTTCTAGCTTTGATTAATCAGGGCTTAATGTGTTCTAAATAGCCATGCATTTCTTCAATCGAACCACGGATATCATCAAGTGCTCGATGAGCATTGCGTTTTGGAAATCTAATCCCGTATTTCTGTGCGAAAACTACTTTCCAGGCACTGACGTCTAGCATCCGATAATGTAGCCTAGAATCAGCCTTGGGCCAGTAGCGCCTGATAAATCTTCTGTCTTGATGTATCGAGTTACCGGCTAATAGAACTGGTTTTTCATCAAAATACATATCAATAAATTCTAGAAACCTCGCTTCCGCTACTTCGTCGCTTTCACCACTTGCGATCTTGGTGATCAAACCAGAACTAGTGTGCATTTTAACAACCTCAGGCACCATTTTTTCGATCAATTCGGCTGGCTGCTTAACTACAAGCTCAAAAGTATCTAATTCATTAAACTTCCAGTCAGTAACGATTGCAGCAATCTCAATTATTCGCTCGGCTTCTGCGTCGAGACCTGTCATTTCTAAATCTACCCAAAGTATTGCTGGTTTTGACATATTAACTAGAGTATACCACTTAGCGAACGTTGGCTCTCAATGTTCAACTACTTTTATCTGTAAACCCTGCCCTAAGACAGTCATTTGTACCAATCCACCAATTGGCAATGTCGCCTTTGGGCTCGTATGGCCTACATCGACATTGGCAATTATCGGTACGTCTACTAGCTGTTCTTTTGACAAACAAATATCTTTGAGCTGCTTTTGATTTATGCCGCTCTTCTCTTGAAACCTGCCAATTATAATTCCCCTGATAGAACCTGATGAAGCCTGCTGAAGAATAGTGTTGAGTAGTGCATTAAAGTGATGAGCTTGAGATTCATAATAGTCCTCGAGCAAAAGAATTGAATTAGCCAAGCCTGGCATGAACCTAGTCCCTGCCAGCAGTGCCAGACAGCTTAAGTTTCCGCCAATTAGCCTGCCGTCGACAATCCCAGAAGCTCCTAAACTCCACCAGCCTTCATTTTTATGTTGTGATTCTTCACCATTTTCATGACAGTCGCAATACTGTTTGTCGAACCACTCGCTAGATATGCCCAAGTCGTAAGTACGACGGGACATGAGGCATTTCTTAATATAATCGTGGGTAAACTCCTTACCAGTCTCTGAACCTACTCCATTAAAGTTCGGACCATGATAAGTCACAAGCCCAGTTTTAGAATAAATAGCATTTAAGAGCACTGTTATATCCGAATAGCCGCAAAAAACTTTTGGACGAGCTTTTATCAATTTGAAGTCAATATCTTGAATCAGGTCATTACTAGAAAATCCACCAGTTCCAGCTAATACGCCATTCACTTCTTGATCAATAAATGCTTGGTGTAGATCATCCAGTCTTTGTTGCTTGCTAGCAGATTGGTTAAAACAGTTCTTGCTAAACGAAACCTCTAAACCTAGTTCTTTGAAGGCAGCAATTGATTTTTTAGTCTTATCAGACGCCCGGGAATCAAGACTGCTTGATGGGCAGATTATCCTAATGTTGTCGCCCGGTTTCAATGATATTGGATATTTACTCATACTTTAGTTATGCCTCCGTTTCTTCTCGTTAACTTCAGTGAAATTGTAGACTAATCTTGCAAACAAGCCCTTTCGATTGGCCTGACTTAGGAATCTATAGCCTAAAGCTGCACTAAAAGCTGCACCAATACTAGCGATGATTAAATCCAACATAGTATCGTTCAAGCTACCTAGCTGTAAGTTTGTAGCTATAGACTGGTCGGCCACAAATTCAAAAATTTCCCAAAATACGGCTATCGTCATAGCTACAGTGAAGGCAAAAAAACTAATCACGAAGTCTGAAGCATGTAGTTTTTTGTTTGATTTAAGCCAATACAAGGTTATAAATCCAGCAAATCCAAGTAAAACTCCTGATGTAGAGTGCAGAAGGTCGTCCCACCAACTATACTTTGTGTAAAATCCTCTTAGCTCACCGAGGACAATTGAGCCGAAAACGAAGGCTACAATTGCAAAGCTATACTCGACTGGTAGCTTCACCTTGTATTTCCTTTCAATAAACTCTGGGATAAAAAGCAAAATAAGTGCAACTAGGCCATTAGCGATATGATAATAGTTAAGAACAATCATAGAATATGCTAAAGCTAAAAAGGCTGAAAATCTGAGTACATAAATTATCGCTATCTGTACTTTGTCATCCAATGTTGCATTTGATGGAAATAATTGCATTGCTATTCTCTCAGTTATATTGCGTTTATGGTATCAAATTGCTAAACTATTTGATAGCGTTTCATCCATTCACACCAAGAATTCTTTAGAGGTATAAAATTAGTTTACGAAGCCTGCTCTACACCATGACCAATGCCAGCAAGTACTCCTCATTAAAAAAGGGGGTTGCTCAACATGAGCATAACGGTACGCAATACCTAAGTACTAATGAAATCTTATGTTACTCAAAAAAACATGTGAATATACTTGTTCAGGTCTGTATATTTATTTTTATCGCTACTGCTTTAATCGTTGATGCAAGGCCTCACAATAAAGACGCTGCTGTCGCCACTAATGTTACTAATGTTAACCCAGCGGAGACGGCCATTGCCTTAGACGAACTCTCAGCAGCTGAACTAGCAGCCTCTGTCGCAATTAATTCTGATAGTCTGGTTAGAGATAAGGTTATTGCTAAGGTAGAGTCAATTGGTGTGCAAGAAGTAATTACCGGATCTAATCAAGATACTATTAGTAAACCAGCCTCCGCAACCATAGGCACTGGACGTACTAACGTAATTGTCCACACAGTCTCAGAAGAAGACACCCTGGACAGTATTGCTCAACTCTACAATATAAATGCCGAAACCATTAGATGGGCTAACAATCTGAACAATAACGATATAAAGGAAGGTGATAGACTTCGCATTCCACCTGTTGATGGAGTTATTTATACTGTCAAAAATAACGATTCTGCTGATTCGATCGCTGCAAGATTTGCAACTAGTGCTAAACGCATCATCGCTTATAATGATGCTGAAATTTCTGGTCTAAAGATTGGTTCAGAAATAATTATTCCTGGTGGTAAAGCTCCTGAGTCAAATAGTCCGGTCTTTTCACAAACGATGACCAAGAAAGCTAGTGGTTTTGGATCTCTAGGCAACGACTGCTCACCAAAAACTGTCGAGTCTCTCGGGAGCATCAAAGCTGGTCAGAGAGTAGGCTTTATGGGCAGCACCGGTAACTCGACAGGTAAACATCTTCATCTTGGACTTTGCGATGAAGGAAACTACATTGACCCAGTTGCGAACCGTGATGATCGGGAACTAATAGCTGGGTTCCAGTGGCCAATAGAGAATCGCCAGTCTGATGTAAGCCGCTGGTTTGACTGTACTAGATTCTGGGCTGCTGCCAAAGGCAACTGTCCCGCTGGCTACTATTTCCATGCTGGCGTCGACATAACTGACAACAGTGCTAATACGCCAGTCAACGCCATTGGTGATGGCGAGGTGATCTACAGAGGCTACGAGTATGGCAGTGGCTACACCGTAATGATTAAGCATGATAATGGCTTGATATCCAGCTACCGACACATGCGATCATTTTAATCTACTGATCTGAAATACTTACCAATTACGAGTATTAATGACTTTACATACAATCAGGCAGTGTCGCGTTGTGATTTTATTTTTTCAAAGTATGCCTGATCGACTCTGCCTGTCACGTAATCACCGTCAAAGCAGCTAGCGTCAACTCGCTGTATTGTTGGATTTAGCTCGGTGATCGAATTTTTCAAGTCATCAATATCTTGATAGAAAACCTTATCAGCTCCAATGATATCGGCAATCTGAGATTCATTACGGTCATGAGCAATCAGCTCGTCCATTGCGGGTAGGTCGATACCATAAACGTTTGGATATCTAATAGGTGGTGCTGCACTAGCAAAATAAACCTTCTTGGCACCAGCAGCCCTAGCCATTTCAACAATTCTACGGCTAGTATTGCCCCTGACGATTGAATCATCGACAAGCAGTACATTCTTACCCTTGAACTCACTAGCCATGGCATTTAGCTTCTTGCGGACAGACGATTTACGTTCTGCTTGGTTGGGCATAATAAAAGTCCGACCAACATAGCGATTTTTAACAAAGCCTTCTTGATACTCAATCTCAAGCTCACTGGCAAGTTGCAGTGCCGAAGTTCTGCCACTGTCAGGAATTGGAATAACAACATCTATATCGTGTTCTGGCCACAATTTTATTATCTTTTGGCCCAGCTTCTCACCCATTTTTAGACGAGCTTCATAAACCGAGACACCGTCTATGACGGAATCTGGTCTAGCCAAGTATACAAACTCAAACGCGCATGGGCTTAGGACTGGATTTTCAGCACACTGTTTCGAATAAAATTCACCCTGCTTATCAATAAATATAGCTTCACCTGGTTCAATGTCACGCTCAACGTCAAAGCCTAATGATTCAAGGGCTACGCTTTCGCTAGCGATCATATATTCTTTTTTGCCGTCATCAGATAGCCTTGAGCCGAATATCAATGGTCTTATTCCAAATGGATCTCGAAAAGCTAGTACACCAAAACCAGCGATCATAGAAACAACTGCGTAACCACCCTTGGCTCGCTTGTGTAGCATGTTCACCGCCTCGAAGACATCATCTGGCGAGATTTTGACTTTATCATTTATCTGCAGCCCGTGAGCCAGAACATTTAGCAGTATTTCGGAATCAGAACTGGTGTTGATATGTCTGTGGTCATTTTCGAACAATTCTTTTCTCAGCTCATCAGCATTTATTATATTGCCGTTGTGTGCGATTGAAATGCCGTATGGTGAATTCACGAACATTGGTTGGGCTTCTTCGCTTGAGTCGCAGCCTGCGGTCGGGTAACGACAATGAGCAATACCCAAGTTTCCAGTAAGTGACAGCATATCCGAACGACGGAATACATCCCTGACCATGCCGTTTTGCTTACGTAGATGGAGAGTCGAGTCAGCATCGCTAGTCATAATACCGGCAGCATCTTGACCACGGTGTTGCATAATCGTTAGCGCGTCATAAAGCTCTTGATTGACTGGACTATTTGAGACTATTCCGGCGATTGCGCACATATTTTAGTGTTTACAAAATCCTGTTTAAGAAACTAAGTATACGTCATATTTATCAGCTAGTAAAACTGTTGTTAGCAAATAGTTACTGATTAAATAATGTGCTTATAGATTGAGAATCGTGAACCCGGCTAATCGCTTCTGCAAATAGCTTATCGATGCTAATTACATCAATTTTTTCATGCTTTTTGTCTGCGGTTTGAGCGATAGAATCAGTGACGATCAGGCGCTCAAGAACACTAGATTCGATTCTTTCAATTGCTGGTCCAGACAAAACTCCGTGGGTTACAGCAGCGATCACTCGATTAGCTCCGAAATCTTTAACCACTTGCGCACCACTCACAATTGATCCAGCTGTGGCAATAATATCATCGACGATTATGGCATCTTTGCCGTTGACGTCCCCAAGCACATGCATAGCTTTGGTGTTTTTATCGTCTATTCGCCTCTTGTCGATAATAGCCATGTCGCAATTAAGCCGCTTAGCGTAACCAGCGGCCATCTTGGCAGCACCGGCATCAGTTGCGACTACTACTGGGTTTCTTACTTCTAGATTTTCTTTCAAGTACTTTATGAATACGTTGACTGCATAAATGTGATCTAGCGGGATATCGAAGAAGCCTTGAATTTGATGTGCGTGTAGATCTAGCGTAATAACTCTGTCCGCTCCAGCTGCCGACAGCAAATTAGCGACCAATTTGGCTGTTATCGGCACACGGGGCTGGTCCTTGCGATCCTGCCTGGCATAACCAAAGTAAGGTATAACCGCGGTTATGCGGCCAGCAGAAGCCCTTCTAAGCGCATCTAGAGCTATAAACAGCTCCATATAGTTCTGGTTTGGTGGATAGCCAGTTGACTGGAGTATGAATACGTCCTTACCTCGAACTGTATCGTTGATTTTAACCCTGGTTTCACCATCACTAAAAGAGTCGATGCTTGCATCGGCTAACGTTATGCCTATCTGTGAAGCTATATCTTCTGCTAGCTTTCTACTGGCATTGCCAGTAAATAACATTGGTTTTTGTGTATCCATTAGGCCGACTCCTATCCGTAATTACTGTTTTTAATTGTTACTCATATTACTGGCTTTGTAAAATGCGATTATTCAAACTAAATAAATGAAATTATTCCCACGATGTCGTGACGTCAAGCATTAAGCTCAAATTATATATTATCCACAAAATTTTAATGCTTATCCACAAACACTTCACCTCTGTTGTGCAATATCTGCACAACTTGTATACTTGGAATATGCAACTCTCCACTCCACCAGCAAACTACCTAAAGGATTTAGGCCTTACTACGGATGAAGTTTGTATATACCTTAGCCTATTAGAGCTTGGCAGTATGACAATTAGTGAACTTTCTAGACGCTCGGGCGTAGAGAGAACAGCTTTATACAGGAACCTACCGTCTCTTCAGCAGAAACAGCTGATAATGAGCGAAGAAGATAATAAACGAAGTATAATCACTGCCCTACCCCCGGATAGGTTCTTACAAGTCTTGGAAGAAGAGAGATTACGCCTGAACAAGTTAGAGTCAAGAAAAACTGAATTCATGTCGGAAATACAACGATTAGAAAACAATAGTTCCGAAATTTTTACTCATGCCTACAGAGGTATTGAAGCAGTGAAACAGATCATGCTAAATTCTTTAAATTCTAAAATGAATACTATGTTTTCAATGCAGATTTGTCCATTTGAATCTATTATTGAGACTGAGTTTATGAACAAGATTAATGAGTCACGAGCAAAGAAGCAAATAACAAACTTAGTCGTTTATTCTGATAATTTAGTAAAAGGCATAAATAAATTAAACAATAAAGCAGCAACTAAAATTTCTAATGCTAAATTTTATTACATAAGACCAGATCAGTTTGAGATTTCGCAACAGATCGACAGCTACGACGATAGGATAATTTATTATTTCTTTGAAGAAACACCTCATGCAGTAGAGATACAAGGCAAGTCGATTGCTTCTACAACCCAAAAAACCATCGAGATGCTGAGCAGGCTGGCTGATACGCCCAGAACTATAAACGAGCTTGTTTAACTACAAAAGACCGTCTATTATCTTAAGTTTCAACGATGCCAGCGTGCGTAATTGCTATTGCACCACTGCGTAGAATCTCGACCACTTTGTGAGTCGTTTTGATTTCTTCTATGTTTTTACTCAAGTCGGTAGTGCTACCTACTAGTTGGATTATCGCGTGGTTATCTAACTCTTCGATCACGGTAGTATCTGGTCCAAGATTTTTTAAACTATTCAGCTGCTGTTCTGATTCATTAGACACTTTAATAAGCACGAGCTCTCTTTCGGTAGACTGATCGCTCGTGTGTTCAATTGCGTGCATGACATCAACTAGTTTTTCTAATTGCAAAACAATCTGTCGAACTGTGTCGATTGCCCCCCGAGAAGTAATTGTCATATGACTATATCGTTTATCAAGTGAAGGCGAGACATTAATAGAATTAATATTAAATGACCGTCGCGTAAATACTTGAGCAACCCTAATTAAAGCACCGGGTTTGTTATTAACTAATAAACTTATAGTGTGAGATTTTGCAGATTGGCTCATCTTATGTGCTCCCTGTCGGTTTCTCTAGCTTGTGTTCAACTGGTCCCACCAACATATCCTCTAGTCTCATGCCGGCAGGAATCATCGGGTAAACATTGTCAGACTTTATTACCTCCACATTAACTACTACCGGACCGTCATCATATTCAAGAGCTTCTTTAATTTGATCAGCCACGTCTTTCTGCTCAGTAATGTTAATCCCTTTGACGTTGTCATAACTTTCAGCTAGTTTCACAAAATCAGGGCTACCTTCTAAATCGACTCCGCTCTCACGATTGTCATAGAATAACTGCTGCCACTGCCTAACCATTCCTAAGTAGTGATTATTCATTATGAAGATTTTAATAGGTAATTTATAAAGTGCCGCGGTTGCAAGTTCAAACATTGTCATCTGAAAACCGCCGTCGCCAACAATGGCGATGACTAAATCATTAGGTCGAGCAAACTGAGCACCGATTGCCGCCGGTAAACCAAAACCCATGGTGCCAGCACCGCCAGAGCTTAACCAATCGAGAGGTTTTCTCGTTTTGAAAAATTGTGCAGCCCACATTTGATGCTGTCCAACATCAGTCGCAATGACTGCCCTGCTACCGGTCTGCCTATCAATCTCAGCAAATACTTCCTGCATAGTTAGTCCTGCGTCCGAATCGAAGCTTAGTGCGAAATCTTCTTTCCAAGAATTTATTGTCTTTTGCCACTCGGTCTTCTCCGAGTTATCAAGTAAAGGCATTAAGCTCTGAAGCGACTCTTTAGCATCACCAACTATTGAGACGTCCGGTACAATCATTTTACCAATCTCAGATGGATCGATGTCTAAGTGAATAATTTTTTTGTTCAGTTTAAAAGCTTCTGGCTGACCAATTATTCTATCATCAAATCTAGATCCGATTGAGATTATTAGATCACTTGCTACTACTGTTTCATTGGCGTAGGCCGTGCCATGCATACCTAGCATACCAAGTGACCTTTGATGGTTCTCGTCCACAATCCCCTTACCTAATAGCGTGGTGGTTATTTGAGCATCAATCGTTTCTGCTAGCTCCGTAACTTCCTCAACGCAGTCACTTATTAATGCTCCGTGACCTGCAAGTATTACTGGTCTCTTAGATTTATTGATTATTTCTGCTGCTGCCTTTATGTCTGACTCCTGAGCGATTGCCTTGGGTTGGTAACCAGGTAGATCAATCGAGATATCATCAAGACTAGCTGTAAAATCACCTGAGCTAACATCCTTCGGCACATCTATCAAGACTGTACCTGGTCTACCAGTAGTCGCAATCGCAAAAGCTTCCGCGACGATATTGGCAACATCATTAGCTTCACGGACTAAATAATTGTGTTTAACCACGGGCATAGAGATATCGAATATATCAGCTTCTTGAAAAGCATCCTTACCTAACATAGAACGAATCTGCTGACCTGAAATAACAATAATTGGCACACTGTCCATCTGTGCTGTCATTAAACCAGTGATCGTATTACCTGCACCAGGCCCGCTAGTCACTAGTACTACTCCAGGTTTACCAGATGCTCGAGCGTATCCATCCGCCATATGGGCTGCACCCTGTTCGTGTCGGACGAGCACTAATTTAATTTTAGTTTTACTAGTAATTAGTGCATCAAATATCGGTATGGCAGCTCCACCAGAGTAGCCGAATATATATTCTACTCCGTTATTCTCGAGAGATTTAATTAATGCAGTTGCTCCATCCATAGAAATTCACTCTACCTTAACCTCTGTTAGATTGCAAATTATGAGCTTTGTCTTTGCTTAAAAAGCTCCAATAACTGCACCCATAGTTGCGAATGTAATTGTCATGAAGCTAGCATCTATAACCAGAAGCTTCAAGCTACGCTTTTGAAATATGTAATTAGAGGCAGTTGCGGTCGATAGAAAAAAGAAACCAACCAAACCGCCGAGTAATGTGCCTTCAAAGACATTGTTAATTTTTAGGGCATTCGCTAGGATTGCCAGCGCAATCGAGCTAATCAGGACCGCTACCGTGCTCAAGGAAAAAACAATAATCATATTGGAACTTTCGATATCCTTTCTCTTGAGCGGCACCTGCCTCATCCAGCAACTACCAATAACCTTTTCGTGGTACCAGATTGAACCAATCATAAATGTGGATATAGTAGCCAGGGCAATTGACAGCCAGCTAACGTCGCTAAATGAACTTGCTAATGTGTTTATCATGTTTATGCACCTTCCAAAATTCTATTAAATTTTAAACTTGTCCGATTATGTATCCAGTAAAATAGTGTCCGCAAATTTTCTCATACTCGTGATGCAGATACTTGCTCAGACATAACTTGGTCTAGCTGGCTGAGTACTTGCCTTACATCATCTGAAGACATAGTTCTTTCTTGGCTAGCTAATCGGATTCTAAAAGTTAGGTTTATTGCTCCCGACCCGTTCGGCTTAAAACTATCGAGGCTAGTTAGGACAAATTCATACCCGCTAGTCTTAAGTGCTTTGCTGATTGTTTCTTTTACTTCGGCGTGACTGGCATTAGATACAACGTAGGTAACATCAACTTCGGAGTACTGGAACTTGGAAAGTGGCCGATAAGCAGTGCGTCGACTCGCCTTTCCTAGAAGGCTAATATCAATTTCAAAGCCCGAACAAAAATTAGGCAACTTTAATAAACTCTTGATTGAAGGTAGAAACTCGCCAACTATACCTAGCTTATTGCCCCCGACAGAGACCACAGCACTTCTAGACTCAATGAAAAGTTTTGATAAATTCTCTAGCCAAGGATTATCAGTCACAACTGCTGATTCAAGACTAACAAAGTCCAGATCTTGATCCGCATTTGCTAGTATTTTAGACAAATAGGCTTTTGCCTGGAAAAACGGTGCACCTTCGTATCTACTAGCAGCTTTTTCGTCTACGCTGAAGACAAAACTGGCTACAGAACGCTCAATTGGTAAGTCTTCTTCTAGTTCGATTAGATTATGTACCTTACCTAACTCAAATAATGCAAACTGATCAAAACCAGCCTTATGATTTGCGTGAATTTTTTCCAGCAAGTTGGGCAAAATACTGACTCGGTAATAATTGAGCTCAGGACTTAAGGCGTTTTTAATCTCGTGTGCTACCTTAACATCCTGATTCGTGGTTTCCATTAGTTTCTTACTAATGAAATTGTAAGTTAAAAGCTCATTTGCCCCGGTAGCCAATAGCAGTTCTCTCAGATGCTGGTTTAGCTTTAAATTGCCTTCGCTAACAGATGGACTGATCGAACGCTTCGGAAGAGTCTGTTCTAGTTTATCGTAACTGTATAGCCGACCGATCTCCTCAACAATATCCTCTTTTATCTCAATATCTGTTCTCCAGAACGGTGCTCTGACAGATATTACATTGCTAGTGACTTGACTGACTTCAAACTCTACATCAGATAGAATATTAGTCATTTGTTCGAGTGATAATTTCGAGCCTAGGCGTTGATTAATAAAATCTAAGTTAATATCGAGATTCTGATTCTCATTTAGCTCATCATACTGATCGACAATCATCCCTAGTTTTCCAGTATTTTTGAGTATCATATTTACAGCCTGCATTAGTGTTGGCATGGTCTGAGCCTTGCTTTGACCTTTGGTGAACCTAGTAACAGCATCGGTAAATACTCCGTGTTTCATACTGGTCCGTCGCAATTGATACATATCCCAATTAGCAGCTTCGAGAATTATATTTTTGGTGCTGTCGTCAACATCAGCGTTCGTGCCACCAATCGCACCACCTAGGCAAACTAGCTTGGAGCTTGATGCCACCATCATATCGCCGCTGTTTGGCTCAATAGTCTTACTGTTCAACAAGGTAATCTTCTCCCCTGGTTGTGGGTGACGAGCAACTAATTTAACACGCCCTGAATTATCAAGTTTCATTAGCTTATCATAATCATAAGCATGAATCGGCTGGGCGGTTAACAGCATTATGAAGTTAGTTATATCAACGACATTATTGATTGATTTAAAGCCTAGCCTACTCAAGTAGCTTTGCATTTTGAGTGATGACTTCTTAATTTCTATTCCAGCAATTGAAGCAGCAGAAAATCTTGGTACAAGCTGTCTAATTTGGTTCTCAATCTCGAATGGCAAATCTACACCAGATTTTATTTCTGTAATTTCCCGAGTATACCAATCTGGGCTTTTAAACTTTAGTCCCTGAATACCAGAAAGTTCGCGTGCGACACCCAAAATACCGAAGCAATCAGGCCTATGAGTAAACATTTTATTCTCAATATCAATTATCAGATCATCTAGCTCGTACTTGCTAGCAAAATCATCGCCTGGACTGGCTTCAACATCAATCTCGACAATACCTTGATGATCATCAGATAACCCCAGCTCCATACCGCTTGCTAGCATGCCGTTGCTAATTTCGCCTCGCAATTTGCGGACATCGAGAATTAAAGGCTGTTTATCACCGAAACTGGCCGGGACGGTACTACCTGGTGGCAGCCAAGCGACCAATATCGCATCTCTAGCGTTTGGTGCACCGCAGACCACTTGAATTAAGCCATCCTGATTACGTTCTACGTCAGCGGTTACTCCACCATCGTCAATCAGACAGATCTTCAGCCGGTCAGCATCCGGGTGCGGATAGGCCGAAATTATTTTAGAAATTATTACCCCTTGATACTTTTCGGTTAGATCAACAATCTCCTCAACCGCACCGAGCTGAGCATTGATACGATCAAGCAATTGCTCCTTGCTTAGATTTACGTCTGTAAACTCTTTAATCCAATTTAGACTTATCTTCATCTTCTAGCTCCAAACTGTTTAAGAAAGCTCAGATTTCCAGAATGGAAATGCCTGACATCCTCGATGTTGTTTTTCATCATCACTAGCCTGTCTAGGCCGACGCCCCAAGCAAAACCAGTATATTCTTCTGGATCGACTCCAGCTTCTTTTAGCACATTTGGGTGGATCATTCCCATTCCCAGCAGCTCTATCCAACCTTCGTAACCGCAGACTTTGCAGCCAGTACGCTCAGTTTGCGCTTGCTTCTCGTTCTCAGAATCGTCAGCGGTAGTGAGATGATTGTTTTCTCTGATGGAAGCGATGTCTCTGACATCGTTGAGTGAAGAAAAACCATCAGATTGCTGTTGCTGAAGTGTCTGAGGTTGAGAAGGCAATTGCGAATTGAGCGTCATACAAAATGGACAGCTCAAGGTTAGCTCAAAGCTAGGCTCGGTGAACGGGAAATAAAATGGGTTAAACCGGATATCTAATTTCTTTCCGTAGTAGGTTTCTAGGAAGGTTTTAAA